>CAYJVF010000083.1:0-1523 GCA_964373565.1 uncultured Candidatus Saccharibacteria bacterium | reverse complement strand
TTTTATTGTGGCATTTCGTAATTCAAGGTACATTAAATCTTTACTTGCGCCTTTATGCATTTTGCGCACGCCAAAACTCTCTTGCCGTCTAATAGGCGAGTCCATTGCAAGTTGGGATACCTTCTTTTTTTCTTAGTAGGGTTGTATTTTCCTCTAAGCTTTACATAGTATCCGCCAATTTCAGATTTTTTTTCGCAAATAGTACAAATTTTTTGCATTTAATAAAGGCGATCCAAATAATTCTAATTATCATCCGAATGACCCTAATAATTTATTCGGATAATTCGGATGCAATTCGTAAATTAGGATCGCTATTTAAGTATAACACCGCTTTTATATTTTTACAATACCTGCTATAAATAATTTATGGAAATAACTATATTGATATTCTCCCTAATTGTCCTGCTTTTTTCCGTTGTGGTGCACGAACTGGCCCACGGCTATGTTGCTTTGTCTTTGGGAGATCTCACTGCAAAATATGCGGGGCGCCTAACTTTAAACCCCATAAAGCATTTGGATTTTTTTGGGTCTTTTATGCTTCCCCTGCTTTTGCTTTTAGTGACGGCTGGGCAAGGGCCTGTTTTTGGCTGGGCAAAACCTGTGCCAATAAATCCTTATAATTTTAAAGACCAGAAGTGGGGCTCATTAAAAGTTGCCTTAGCTGGCCCTGCAACCAATTTTACATTAGCTTTATTTTTTGGCCTTATCATAAGAATCTTGAATTTATCACCCAGTATGCCTTTTACAAATTTTCTGGGAATCATAGTCCTTTATAACTTTTTGCTTTGTATTTTTAATTTAATACCAATACCTCCTTTGGATGGCCATTGGATATTTTTTGCCTTTTTGCCCAGGAGATTTGAACAGGTTAAGTTGTTTCTTCAGCAATACGGAATGTTTATTTTAATTTTTCTGATATTTTTCGGCGGATTGCAGTGGATGTATATTTTGGTCCAGCATTTGTTTTTATTAGTCACGGGGTTGACTTAGGACGAACTTTTTGATAAATTAACAAAGTGAGCGCAGTTGCGCTTTTTAAAATACGAATTCTACTAATTTATGACGAATTACCACGAATCACGAATTTGCATTCGCGTATTCGTGTAAATTCGTCCTGATTCGTAAAATTCGTTAATTGTAAATTGCCAACTATCAGACAACTAATTAAAAAACCCAGAAAAAGTGTCAAAACAAAAAGAAAGGGAGTGGCGCTACACTTTGGTTTTAATGTGCTGAAAAACAGACCATCGCATTATCCTTCTCCATTTAAGAGGGGAGTATGCATTAAAGTCTTTACCCAAACTCCAAGAAAACCAAACTCTGCTTTAAGAAAAGTAGCCAGAGTAAAATTATCAAACGGCATGGAAGTGACAGCCTATATTCCCGGCGAAGGCCATAATTTGCAAGAACACAGCGTAGTATTAATAAGGGGTGGCAGGGTAAAGGATTTACCGGGGGTGCGATACCATATTGTGCGAGGAGTGCTTGATACCACCGGAGTTGAAAATAGGAAGCAGGGAAGG
>CAYJVF010000082.1:0-1533 GCA_964373565.1 uncultured Candidatus Saccharibacteria bacterium | reverse complement strand
TAATTATATTGTTGAAAAATTTTGCAAGCAAAATTTTTCAAACCCTTATTATTAAAAGTTTAAAATTGGAAATTGTCCCGATAAATTTGCAGGGAGAATTTATACGGGATCCCGTATAAAAATTTATTTAAAATTTTTATCGGGAAAAATTCAGTTTTAAGCGAATTTTAAATAATACTATGCCTCGTTTATCTTTCAAAATAGCTTATCCAATTATCATTGCCGGACTTTTTATAATTGTTTCTTTTATCGCCGTAAATTATGACAACCTAAATCCCGGTTTTTATTTTGTATTAAGTCTTTTGATAATTTACATATTTTTATTCGGCTTTGCCATTGGCCAAAACTTTTCCAGCCCCATTAAAAAACTTCTTAAAATCGCCGAAAATGTAAGCGGAGGAGATTTAAAGAGTCGGTCTTATTTAGATACCCAAGACGAAGTTGGAGAATTGGCAAGAGTTTTTAATAGAATTGCCGATGCCCTTGAAGAAAGCCGGTACGAAAACGAAAAAATGGAAAGATCGGTTGATATAAAGGTCAAAGCCAGAACACAGGCTCTGCAGGAAACCATTGATGCTCTAGAGCAAAAAGTCAAAAATAGAAGTTTTGAGTTGCAGAAAATAGAGCAAGAATTGGAAGGCTTAAGGGTCTCAAGTCAAGAGCGGACATCTGAAAATCCGTAAAATCTCATGCCAGAATTACCGGAAGTTCAAACAACGGTCAACGGATTGAATTCAAGGGTCCTTAAAAGGACCTTTATTGATGTGTGGTCGGATTGGAAAAAAACGGTTAAAAAACCAAAAGATTTTGAATTATTTAAAAAAAATCTAAAAGGCAAAAAAGTATTGCGAGTATGGCGACGAGCAAAAAATGTAATTTTTGATTTATCTGGCGGCTATTCTTTGTTAATCCATCAAAAAATGACCGGGCATTTGATGGTTGACAAGTGGAGTTTAAAAGATGGCAAGCAGTCTCCCGATAAAAAAGGACCCTTAGAAGAAAAAATAAATTTATACATACATATTTTATTTTTTTTAGACAATGGATTGCAAATTGCCTTGTCTGACTTGAGAAAGTTTGCCAAAGTGGAATTATGGGGAACAAAAGAACTGCTTGAAGACTTTAAAAAATTGGGCCCCGAACCACTAGATAAAAGTTTTTCATTTGCAAGATTCAAAGAAAGGCTGAAAAATAAAAAAGGCAAAGTTAAGGTTGTAATAATGGACCCCGCAGTTATTGTTGGAGTTGGCAATATTTATTCAAGCGAAGCTTTGTGGTGGTCAAAAATTCACCCCCAGAAAGACATTTCAAAACTAACAGAAAGTGAGTTAAAAAAACTTTACGAGGCCATTAAAAAAGTGCTTTCTTTAGGCGTGAAATTAGGGGGCGAGAGCTTTGCTGATTATAGAAAAGTTGACGGGACAAAGGGCAATTTTGACGATGAAAGAAGGGTCTATAAAAGAGAGAAAGAAAAATGCTTTAGGTGCAAAACGCCAATCGCGCGCTTAAAGTTCGCCGGCCGAAGCGCTTTTT
>CAYJVF010000081.1:0-1552 GCA_964373565.1 uncultured Candidatus Saccharibacteria bacterium | reverse complement strand
CAAACGCGTGCAAGGACTTTAGCGGCTCATAGAAATCCTGCTAATTTCATCCAATATATTAACCCGAGAATTCTTAATCTTGACTTTATAAATTATCGTGCTAAAATGAAAGTATGATAAAAAGAACTATTTTAAAAGATGTCAAAAACCACCTGTCAAAAAAGGAAATGACCTTAATCACCGGCCCCAGGCAAGCTGGGAAAACCACAATAATACTTGCTGTAAAAGATGAACTAGATAAAAAGGGCGAGAAAACGGTGTTTCTTAATCTGGACATTGAAAGGGATAGGTATTTTTTTGAATCCCAAGCCGCGCTTGTAAAAAAAATTGAGCTTGAAGTCGGCAAAAAACGGGCTTTTATTTTTATTGACGAAATTCAGCGCAAAGAAAACGCTGGATTATTCTTAAAAGGTATATATGATATGAATCTGCCTTATAAATTTATTCTTTCCGGCTCTGGAAGCATTGAATTAAAGGAAAAAATTCATGAATCGCTCACTGGCAGAAAAAGGATATTTGAATTAGAAACACTGTCTTTTGTTGAATTTCTAAATTTTAAAACAAATTATTCTTATGAAAACAGGTTGGCTGATTTTTTTGAGATTGAAAAAAACAAAGCAAATGAGCTTCTGGACGAATTTATGTTTTTTGGAGGCTACCCGGCGGCTGTGAAAGCGGAAACGAAAGATGAAAAATTAAATGTGTTAAACGAAATTTATAGAAGCTACATTGAAAAAGACATCAGCTATCTTCTCGGGGTGAAAAAAACTGAAACATTTTCTCATCTCATAAATATATTGGCAAGCCAAGCCGGAAATATAGTAAATGTATCTGAACTTTCTTCAACATTGGGACTCGCCGCGGCAACAGTTAAAGAGTATTTGTGGTACATAGAAAAAACTTTTATTACTAAAAAAGTAACGCCGTACTTCAAAAATATCCGCAGAGAAATTACCAAATCGCCGATTTATTATTTTCGCGATCTAGGACTTCAAAATTTCGCCAAAGGCGGTTTTTCATTTGGAGACAAAAGCGAAAACGGATTCTCGTTTCAAAACCTTGTTTTTAATGAAATTTACAAAAAAACAGAAAAAAATGGCGGAGACATTCACTTTTGGAGAACGAAAAACGGCGCTGAAGTTGACATAATAGTTGAAGCGGGAAATAAAGTAATCCCGATTGAGGTAAAATGGAGTGTCTTAAAAAAACCAGTTATTACCCGTTCGCTTCAAAGCTTTATAGAGCATTATGCTCCAAAAGAGGCGTACATAATAAATCGCGAGTTTAAAAAAAAGATTAAATTTAGAAACACTATTATCTATTTTACAACCATTTATTCTATATTGAATAAGGGTGCGGGCAAGGATATTGCGTAACAAATCTTGCCGAAAATTTACCTAACTGCTACACTTGTTTGCAAGATATAATGATCAGATCCGCGGGTGTCGTATAATGGCTATTATATCTCCTTTTTTGCTTCTTTTTAATCTGAAAAATTGATTTGCTCAAGTCAGGAGAAAAAAGAATTTTACGACGAATTGGAAAAAGTTGC
>CAYJVF010000080.1:0-1582 GCA_964373565.1 uncultured Candidatus Saccharibacteria bacterium | reverse complement strand
AAAGATTACTGCCGCAATATTAATTCTAAACCTTTTTATTAACATCGGTCGACCTATTTTACGGAAAAATTTACGGGTTGCTCGCAAAGCGAGCTAAATTGGTGATTTCGCGGTTTTACGTAATAACAACGAATTTCATCTTGTTACCTCACCCCGCGAACAACTTTCCGCTAAAAACGACTTATCAAATTTTAAATTAATTATTCTTGACTGTTTTCGGCATTTTCGTTTTTTTCCAACAACTGCTCGCCGCCACCCTCTACTGCGTTGTCTATTTGGTTTTCTGATTTCTGTGCATCAGCTTTACCATCGGTTTGCTGACCGTTTTCTTCAAGATAACTTTGAGATTCTGATGGATTTTCGCTTTTTAATCCCGTGTAAAGCATTAAAAACTTCTCAAACGAAACGGCGTATTCTTTCTGTTCGTATAAATTCTTTATTTCCTCTAATGATTGTTGTTGGTTTTTTGTCAGGGTTGTCGGGTCCAAACCGGCTATCAGCGGCCAGACAATGTTTTTGTACATACCGTTTTCGGCTTCTTTTAAGTCATCGTGCCCTTCAACATTTAAGTAGGTCCTATTTTTGACTTCCAAAGCAACGGTTTTTGCCAATGAAGGTTCTTCTTTAATTGAATCGGCTATGTTTTCAACGGCAACTCTGGTTGCTTCTATTGCCATATCAACTCCTTCCGGGTCTCTTTCTATCGTTTCCATTAAATACTTTGACTTTTCTTCCAATATCTTAAAATCATTTTTTAATTTTGCTTCCGAAGCCAATAATTCAACCTTATTATTTTGAAAAGAAGTGATGTTTATTAAACTGTACGCGCCTGCGGCTACAAGCAAAATAGCCACTAAAGAATATGCAAGCTTTCTAGTAAAAAAAACTTCAAATATATTACCCAGAAAAAAGGCGGAGTTTGTTTTTATAACTTCGTAATCTTTATTGCTATGGCTTAAGATTCGGCTCTTAGTAAAAACCACCCAGTTTTCTCTGGGTTTTATGTGTTTTAAAGACTTAATACTTAAAATGAGTTCCTCTTGGGTCATTATAATGATAACGAAAAATATTGATTTTTGTTACACCCCTATTAAATTAAGCCGCCTGATTCAACTCGTTTTTTACGGCATTTAGTCCTCTGTGTATCATAACCCTTATTGTCCCAGGCGACTTTTCCAGAATTTCAGAGATTTCCGTTATTGGCATGTCTTCCAAGTAATGCCATATTAATACATCTTGGTAATCTTTCTTTAAATTTTGAATGGCTGACTTAACTGCCTCCATATCCGAATTTAAAACTGCCCTTTCATGCACGCCAGCATTTTCATCGACTATTTGAGGCAAATTATCAATGGAAACCACCCTTGTCCTATCTTTATCCCTATAGTAGTCTATAACCATATTTCTAGCAATTCTGTATAAAAATGCTCTCTCGTTATAAATTTTTTCTGGCGCTTTTTTATACGATTCCCAATAGTTTAAGAACACTTTGGATGATATGTCCTCTGCCACTTCCTGCAAATTTATTTTTAAATAAACAAACCTATATATTTTCTCTATATATTCATCATAAATGATACTA
>CAYJVF010000079.1:0-1600 GCA_964373565.1 uncultured Candidatus Saccharibacteria bacterium | reverse complement strand
TCCGCAACCAATTCAAAGTCACCATCTTTTGCCTCATTTTTGCCGTTAAAAACTTTATCTATGCCGTCAACAATGGTAGCCAAATAAGGCCTTTGCGCTTTTTGCAAAGCCAATTTCTCTCTCGCCGCTTCGGCTTCTTGGAAAAAGAAGTTTATAACTCCGGCGGAATATTGGACTGCTTTTGTGGAGAGCCGAGACCAATAGTCATTAATAACTAATTCATCAATTTGAACATTTGATAGCGGAAATTCGCTTTCTTTGTTTTTATAGTTCCAAGTAAAACTATTTTTGGACTTACCTAATATTAAACGATGGGCTTCGTCATCGCTCTTAAATACACCGTAAACATAGCTAGGCGGCAATTTATCATCTTTAATAAAATCAGAAATTTTTGGATTTTCGTATTTATAAATCGAATCGCGACTGTAAAAATTATTATTTGAATAATTTGCCATGCCATCAAAATATTCATCCAAGCCGCCTAATAAAATCGGCTTCTTATTTTTCAAACGGCCGATTAAGTTGCCATCGGGATTTTGCAAATTAAATTTATGCGTCCAGTTTTCATAAGGACTGCCGCCATCATCGTGGGGCGGATGGGCGTCGTTTCGGGTATGATCCGGCACGGAAGCATCCTCAATCAAGTGAATTATGTGGCCCAAAGCAAAAAGCGCTTGCTCAACTTCTCCTTCGGCATAAAGTTTGATGGCTTTTTGCCAGGTAAAATCGGTTTTGGAGTATACCAGCTTTATCTTATCCAGCTGTGAAGCCGTTAAATTTGATTTTTCCGTTTGCGGCAAAAGTTTATACAAAAGCGCCGTCTGGGCTTTCTCGCTTTGCGCCCAATCTTTGGATTTTTTTCCTTTATAAATGCCGTCGGTCAGTCCACGGTCGTTTACCGGATCGTAAAAGTGGTGTAAAAAGCGTGGCACATTGTCTTCCAACCGCGCGCCGTCAATTAAATATGCAGTTAAATCTTGGGAAATTTTATTTTGCGGAAAGTGTTCATTGTAAAAATTAACAACTTCTTTGGTTAAAAAGGCGTGTGTTTCTACGCCATAACCAAAAGCGCTGTGAGCAAAAAGACTGCTGGCAAATACAGTGACACTTAGGAAAAGAAAAATTTTCTTGTCCATGGCTTGCAATGAAAAATTTTATAAGCTTTCTATTTTCCAAACTTCGGAATATTTATTGAAAGCCATATTAATTAGTAAACTGTCTGTTTTATCATCGTTGTATATAATAAAATTTTCACTCTCATCATTAATTTTCTTATAAAATTCTGCAGTAGAAATATCCTGCGCCATTATATTCAGCAGGTCTCTATTTTTAATGTCAGACAATCTATCAATCCACTTCTCCCTACTCAAATTGTCATCCAACATAAAATACTTGCTCGCGAGCTCAACATCACCTTTGCGGAGCGCGTCCACAAACAAATCCAAAGTTTCTTGCGGGGTTTTGCCGCCGTAAGTGTCGGCAGTCATCGCCTCCACATAATCCTTGGTGATTTTTTCATAAAGCTTAACCTCGTCGTAAGCAATAAAATTTTTCCAAACCAAATAGCCGCCGCTGACCAACACCACTAAACCCGCCAAAA
>CAYJVF010000078.1:0-1671 GCA_964373565.1 uncultured Candidatus Saccharibacteria bacterium | reverse complement strand
CAGATTCGGAAAAAATGAATTTATCCTCAAAAGCGACTTTTGCAACCATCTCTATCTGTATAATACCTTTTTTAAAGACCTTGGTCAAGAATGAACAAAAAACTTATTAAAAAGGCTTGTGGAACCTAATTTGTGCCCTCATCAGGAGTCGAACCTGAATTTAGAGTTTAGGAAACTCTCGTCCTATCCATTGAACGATGAGAGCGGGACAGATTTTCGCAAAGCAAAAACTGGAACTTGAAATTTACAATTTTAAATTTTTAATAGTAGGGTGTCAAAAATCATCAGTAATTTTTGACATTTTTATATTTTTAGTTTATCAAAAATTTGCTTTAATTTCAAGTAATTGATAAAATAAGAAAACATGCCAAAAAATAATTCTCCAACAGTTCAAATTGCCCGTAAGGTTTGCCCTGCGGTAATTACCGTTATTGTATCCAAAGACCTGCCTAAGGTAGAAGGTTTTTATTCTTTTCCCTACGGAGGCAAAGAACTTTTAATGCCCCTGCCCGGCAAAGAAATGGGTGGCGCGCTGGAAAAGACGCAAATTGGCGGCGGTTCGGGTTTTATAATTTCACAAGACGGATATGTTTTGACTTCAAACCATGTGGTAGCTGATACTACTGCCGACTATACTGTTATTTTAACTCCGAAAGATAAATTTTCAGCCAAAGTTTTATCAAGAAATCCAATAAACGATGTGGCAGTCTTAAAGATTGAACCGGGTGGAAATATAAAAAAGTTCCCTTTTATAAATTTACACAATTCAGATAAAATTCAACTGGGTGAAGAGGTGGTGGCGATAGGAAACGCCTTAGGAGAATTTTCAGATACTCTTTCAACTGGAATTATTTCTGGGCTTTCCCGCTATATTACAGCTTTTGGAGGAATTGACCATCAAATGCAAAATTTAAGAGGACTGATTCAGACGGACGCGGCAATTAACCCGGGAAATTCCGGCGGACCATTGGTCAATATGTCAGGACAAGTAATTGGCATTAACACGGCAATGATAATGGGCGCCCAAAACATCGGCTTTGCCATTCCAATAAATTACGCCAAAAAAGATTTGGATGAAGTAAAGAAATTCGGTAAAATTGTCATGCCATTTTTAGGGGTAAAATATGTTTTGCTTTCCAAGGAAATGGCTAATGCAAATAAATTGCCTGTAGAAGACGGGGCGCTGATAGTACGAGAAATTTTAGGCGAAGCGCCGGTTGTTAAGGGGTCGGCCGCTGACAAAGCTGGCATTAAAGAATTTGATATAATTTTAGAATGCAACGGCGAAAAAATCACCCAGCAAAACACCCTTGCCCAAGTTCTTCAAAAATGCAAAATAGGACAGGAAACGGCTTTTAAGGTCCTGCGAGAAGGAAAAGAAATGGTACTGAAGGCAATGATAGCGGAGAAAGTTTAAATAAAAATACATAAAAACAAACGCTTCAATCTATGATTGAAGCGTTTGTTTTTATGGGAGACTAACGGGATTTGCACCCGTGCTAACGCTGCCACAGAGCGTTGTGCTGCTGCTACACCATAGCCTCCAAGATTTTTTGTGCCCTCGAAGGGAATCGAACCCCTATCAACGCCTTAGAAGAGCATTGCTTTATCCATTAAGCTACGAGGGCATTAAATAAAATCTTATCATAGTTTTTTGCTTTTGACAATAAG
>CAYJVF010000077.1:0-1842 GCA_964373565.1 uncultured Candidatus Saccharibacteria bacterium | reverse complement strand
GGTCTAATAAAAATTATTCTTTACCTATAATTTACAACGGGGTGAAAAATCATAGAATATCAATTTTGGTTTTTTTATTTTTTATTTTAGCGGTGGTTGTAATAGGCCGCTTGTTTTATTTGCAAGTTTTAAATTATAAAGATTACTCCGCTTTAGCCTTAGGCCAACAGGCGGGAATTAAAGAAATTTCTGGGCGCCGAGGCGAAGTTTTTTTTCAAAACAGCAGGGAGAGCAAGGGCAGTTATCCTACGGGAGAAATAAAGAGCATGGCAGTCAATAAAGACAAAATAATAGCTTACGCCGTACCCCAAAAAATAAAAGATGTTGATTTTTTTGCAGAATCGGTGGCTTTGGCGCTTAATGAAAGCAAACAGTCGGTGGCAAGTAAATTGGGAGAGTCTTTAACTTACGCAATTTTAAAAAAGGATTTGTCGGAAACAGAAATAGAATCTTTGAAGAATCTAAATTTAGAAGGGCTCGGCTTTGATAAGACGCAAAGCCGTTATTATCCCCAAGCCGAACTTGCCTGCCACGTAATCGGCTTTTTGGGCGGGGACAATGTTGGCCAATACGGGATAGAAGGCTACTATAATGATGATTTAGGCGGCAAGGACGGCACAGTTGAAGAAAAAAAAGCTTGGGGCTTTATTAAATTCGGCAGTGTTGTTAAAAATCTTGATGGGGCAGATACTTTTTTAACCATTGATTATAATATCCAGTACCAGGCAGAAACTTTGCTTGCCAAAGCCAAAGAAGATATTGATATTGAGTCTGGGCAGATTATAGTTTTAAAGCCTGACACGGGACGCATTTTGGCATTAGCCAATTTTCCCTCTTTTGACCCCAATAAATATTCAAAAGAGAAAAACTTCGAAATTTTCCAGAATTCGGCGATTCAGAAAATTTTTGAGCCCGGTTCGGTATTTAAGCCGTTTACCATGGCAATGGCTTTGGAAAAAGGAAGAGTATCTGTTGAATCAACCTTTGAAGATAGCGGCTCTGTTAAAATAGGGCCTGATACGATTTATAATTTCAAACGCCAAAAATACGGAAAAGTTTCCATGTCTGAAATTATTGAAAAGTCTATAAATACGGGGGCGGTTTATCTTTCAAACTTAGTCGGACGGCAGCAATTCTTCGATTATGTTACAAAATTCGGATTTACCCAAAAAACCAATATTGACTTGCAGGGCGAAGTTTCTTCAAAAAATGAAATTTTAAAGAAAGGTTCTATTACGGGGTACGCAACGGCTTCTTTCGGGCAGGGAATTGAAATGACACCCATTCAATTGGCAAGCGCCTTTTCTGCTTTCGCAAATAATGGGTATTTAGTCAGCCCCTATGTAGTACAAACAGTCGGCGGAAAAGAAATTGCCAAAGACAATAAAAATCCAGTGAGAGTGATTTCTGAAAAAACAGCCGATGAAGTTAATAAAATGCTGATAAATGTTGTTGAAAGGGGTTTTGGCTCTGAGGCAAAAATTGAAGGCTATTATTTGGCCGGCAAAACCGGTACGGCTGAAGTTCCCGTAAAAAATGGAAAAGGTTATTATGACGACAGAACCATTCAAAGTTTTTTGGGCTACGGACCGGCTCACAACCCACAATTTTTAATATTGGTTAAACTTGATAATCCGAAAGTTTCCCGTTCCTCGCTTTCAGCCGCACCCATTTTTAAAAAATTGGCGAATTATATTATAAATTATTGGCAGATACCGCCGGACTACTAATTATTGGAGAACGTGGTTTTTCTGTTTGGTCACAAAAAAAGTTAGGCTACTTGCTACTTACCTTGAATTACGAAATGCCAGAATAACTGCGAATTTCAGGTCTTTCCTCCAA
>CAYJVF010000076.1:0-1901 GCA_964373565.1 uncultured Candidatus Saccharibacteria bacterium | reverse complement strand
GGGTCTTCATTGGTAATAATAATTTCTTTGCAATATTGCTGGGCTATTTTGCCAAGTTCGGGCCTTTTCCACTTGTCCCGTCCGCCTCCACATGAGCCAAGCACGCAAATGAGTCTTGGATTCCCATCGGCTAATTCGTGAGAATTAGCCGATGGTTTTGAGTTTTGTAATTGTTTGGGATTTGTGATTTGTGATTTGGGGTTTCCCGACCAACTGGAAAAAGTTTTGTAAACTTTTTCCAGTTGGTCGGGTGTATGAGCGTAGTCAACAACCACCAATGGTTCTTTTGAAACAATTTCCATTCTGCCTGGAATTCCTTTAACTTTTTCCAGCGCTTTTTTGCAAATTTCCAAAGAAATTCCGTAATTTTGGGCAACTGCAATCGCCGCCATCGCATTGTATTTATTAAATTCCCCCAATATTTTGACATTCTCAAGAATATTGGAATGTTCCTGCCAATTATTTTTACCAAAAGAAACCACCTTTTTTGCCGGAATTTCTAAAAAATATTTTGCGTTTTCATCATCAATGTTTATAATATGAGTGTTTTTAGTTGCCTTAAATAATTTTAATTTCTCGTTTCTGTAATTTTCAAATCCGCCATGAGACTCAATGTGCTCTGGGCTCAAGTTGGTAAAAACCGCCGTGTCAAAACTTATAAATTTATGGCGGAATTGCCTTATCCCCTCTGATGTTACCTCTAAAACTGCGTACTTACAGCTTTCATTTGCCGCCTGCCTTAAAAACTTTTGAATCTTAAAACGGCCGGGCATGGTCATTTTTAGATTATTTTTCCACTCTTTCTGGCCTATTTTAAATCGCACAGAAGACATAGAGCCGACTTTATGCCCCGATTGTTCCAGTATTTTAGTTATAAATTCAACCGTTGTTGACTTGCCGCTGGTCCCCGTCACCCCAATAACAATTAATTTTCTTGAAGGAAACCCATATAAAATCGCCCCCAAAAGAGCGAGTTTATAATGATACACTCTAATAAAAAATGAGGGCATTATTTTTTTAACAAGACTTTTAAAATTCATGTGTTTAATTTAACACATAGCGCGAACAAAAAAAAGTCGACGAGTTGTCGACATGATTAAAACGCAAAGCATTTTAATCCAAATAGTTTATTTTTTGCGCAAAGCCCCTTTCCCAATAACTATGCTTTGCTGGTTTATTGGAGCGCTCCAATAAAATGGCTGCCTTAGTAATTTGACTTATCAGCAAAAGGAATGGGTCATCAATCATAAATTCCACGACATTTCTATCTGTTGCGTTGCTGAATTCAACTTTTATGGCTTCGGTATACTTCTGGCCCAATTCCTTATCGCGCTCACTTTCACAGAGTGGCCCCGCCACAACCTGAAAATCTGGACGACAAAAAAGGTCTGCGGTAAGGAAGTGCTCTGGACTAAAATTAGAGTCCCATGCCTTCAGAAAAGAAAAGATGCCATTTTCAAATTTACATTCCATCAGACCAATGATAGCCTTTGGTTTTTTCAGAAATATTGTTTTTAGAATTACGCCACCCTCAAACTCAAATGCGTGGACTTTGCGTATTTTTGCAATGTCCAAAATTCTCGCAAACAACATATTTGGAATTTCCCGTGCTCGCATGGCTTGCCTCCTGTAAAAGAACTACCCCGCTGCCCCCAAGTTTTTCAACGCCGTTTTTATTCGCTCTTCCATGTCTTTTATATTAGATGGCACTTTTTGCAAGGCTTCTTTGGCCTGTTGAGCCGAAAATCCCAATTGCATTAAAGCATCTTGGGCTGGGTCCGACCCCGTTTTTTTCTGTCCATCAAGCAATTTTATTTTTCCCGTCAATTCTAAAATTATTGTCATTGCTTTTTTGGCGCCAATGCCCGGGATTCCCGCGAAAATCTTTTCGTCTTGTTTTA
>CAYJVF010000075.1:0-2008 GCA_964373565.1 uncultured Candidatus Saccharibacteria bacterium | reverse complement strand
GACAGACAAAATGGAAATAAACACAACATTGAGGCGATATTCACACACAGTTGGTTTGAATTTCTGACACTTTGAATGGTGCACAAAGAACAGATATGAAATGATGAAGAGGTTAGAGTTAAAAAACCTTGTGGAAACTTGCATAAGGAAAGTAGCACATGAGCATGGCATAAAAATACATATCTTGAAAGCAATGCCAGACCATATTCATATGCTTGTAACATTACCAAATAACATGACGGATTCAAAAGCTAGAATGCTTTTGAAAGGCAGATCAGCTTACCTTATTTTCAGAAACAGAGAGCATGTTAGATTAAGATCTGATGTTTAGCACGTAGTATTATTTTTTATTCTCAAGTTCATCAAGTCGCAGCATTTTTTTGAGCAAGGTGTTAGCTGTGCCAAGATACTTAACTACTTTTTGTATTTTTTTACCTGTGGAATAATCATCTTTCACAAGGTAATAATATATCAGTGTTTTTCTCTTTTTTCCTGGAATTTTTTTAGCTCTTAGATGTACCATTGTATCACCTATATTATTGAACAAGGTAAAGTATATAAATCTTTCTATATTTAATTTTATTAAATATTGAACAAGGTGATATCGATGCAGACCATGAAAAATATAGGTGTAATTGAAGAAGCTATTTATAAAGTCAATTCAACAATAAGTGAACCACAAATGAATCATGCGATTCATTTTCTTAAAGGAATAATAGCAGACGCAAAGGCAAGTATTCTACGGATTAGTCAGGGGTTTGATGAAAAAAGTCATTCGAATCTTACAAAATTTTTTACCAAAAACTGGTGGTGTGAAGAAAATTTTAATGGAAAGCGTATAATTGAGTATATAAACAAAGATGACATTTACGCTTTGATTAGTGATGATACTAATGCCGTAAAATATGGCAATAAAATGAATGGTGTTTCTAAGTTTAAATGCCATGAAAGTTCAGGGTTTGAAACAGCTCATTGTATAGTTATTTCTGGGATTGCTAACAAAAAGTGTGAATTTCTTCCGCTTTTTTCAACAATTTATCTTTCTGAAAAAGAGGCAAAAAAACTAGGGATACCATTCAAAACAAAACTAGAAATTGTAAGAGAACATTCAACCAAAGCCAAAGAACTAGGAATAAACTTTTTTGCACATATTTATGACTCTTGGTATTTCAATGATGATATGATTTCTTTCTCACAAGAGAAAGAATATATTGTCTCACTTTTAAGCGGTAAATTCATTATAAATATCGACGGTAACAATATTAAAGTATCAAAATTTAAATCCTGTCTTGACAAGAGAAAAATGAAAGTGTTTTATTCCAATGGAAAGAGAGTTAGGTACCTTGAATATTTGACTCAACTCAGTACAGGAAAAACAGTTAAAATTGTGCCGTTTATTACTACAGGTTCTGTCATAAAAGTCTTAGTTTCAACCAATCTAAATTGGAGTGCAAAAAGAATATTCAGTGAATATTCAAAACGTCAATCTATAGAAGTATATATCAGAGATTGCAAACAAGAACTACATTTTACAGATTGCCATTTCAAGGATTTAAAATCGCATGCCAAATGGCATACTCTTGTGATGTTTGCTTTCACTTTACTTCGAAAGTTTACAAACTCAAATTTTGCTGTGAAAAAGAAAATTTACAGTATAGGAAAAGCTGTGGATTTTCTTAGAAATCTTCCTGATTTCTATCCTAAAGTTACTTGATGCTAAACTTCAGTTAAAAAATAAGATATGGCAAATTTCTGTTATATGTTGACACAATTTCACATTACTAAAGCAAATATATTCCCAAAAAACTGGATATACAAAAAAGTAAAAATAATTGGTGTAACAGCCTTTGAACCTGCCTGCATTGGGTCCCCGCCAAGATAAAAAACCTTGATTGGCGTATAGACTAAGGCATACAATATTGTCGCAACAACACCGTAAGCAAGCACGCCAAAATTTCCAACCAGCAGATTAGACAAAACCGGCGTTATGTGGAACAGGAAATAATTT
>CAYJVF010000074.1:0-2050 GCA_964373565.1 uncultured Candidatus Saccharibacteria bacterium | reverse complement strand
ATTTGGAGCAAAGACCTGAAACTTGCAGTAATACTGGCATTTCGTAATTCAAAGTTTAATAGACAAAAAAAGAACGGTTTCGCCAAGTTGGCGAAACCGTTCTTTTTTGTGGACCTGGGCAGAATTGAACTGCCGTCTCGGCAATGCGAATGCCGCGTACTGCCACTATACTACAGGCCCAAGCCAGATTTTTGCAAAGCAAAAACTGGAATTTTCAATTTTTAATTTCAAATTTTAAAATAATTTTTAATTCTTAAATTTTGTTTGTCCGAATGCTGAGAATCGAACTCAGGCACCGAGCTCCCGAAGCCCGTGTACTACCACTATACGACATTCGGTTAGAATGCCTTTACTTTACATAATACTTTTTCTTAACTTGCTTATCTTCTTTCACCTGCACCTCCTCCTTTTCCTCTTTTGATTTTTCTGCCATTTGCGCCAATTCTTTATCACTTAACCTTCCTAATTTTAAAATTTCTTCGGATAAAACTTCTTTTTTGTTTTTATTTGGGTCATCCAGTACTTGTCCTAACAGAATATCTAAAACTTGTCCTATCTTGGGACCGGGCTCAATACCCAGCAAATCCATAACATCTTTTCCATTAACTTTCAGCATTTTTACTGAAATTGGGTCTTTGGAAACTTTTTCAATCACATACTTTAGGTGTCTTAATTTATAAGGTTCAGCTTTTGGCACGCCGCTACCAATTCTATCTGCTTCCCTCAACTGCAATAATTCTTCCATATTTTCAGGACCGACTTTTTTCACTAAACGCCTAACGGAAGACTCTGTCACTTCATCTACATTGTAATAAAACATATGGTGGCGGATTAAATTGACAATTTTCTCGGTGTCTTTGGCGGAAAATTTCAGACGCTGTAAAATACCAAATGCCATTTTCGCTCCCAAAACTTCGTGGTTGTAAAAAGTGGATTCCTTTCCTTCTCCAACTTTGGCGCGGGGTTTGCCGATGTCGTGCAAAAGCGCAGACAGACGCACATGCATATTAAATTTTTTCTTGGCAGTGTATTCTAATGCCTTTATGGCATGAGTGTAGCAGTCGTAAATGTGATGCTTATTCTGGCTGACTCCGTAGTTTTCCAGTAATTCGGGCATTACAAATTTAAGCAAATTCAATTGGCGCAGTAATTCAATTCCACTTACCCTGAGCGAAGTCGAAGGGTCAGCCATAATTATTTTTATAAACTCGTCACGAATTCTTTCTTTAGAAATTGCTTCCAGCCAAACCGAATTTTCTTTGATTGCTTTTTCAGTTTTTTCCTCAATCTTAAAATCCAAAGTTGTTGCAAATCTTACCGCCCTCAGCATACGCAGAGCATCTTCATTAAACCTTTCGTTGGCATCGCCTACTGTTCTAATTATTTTATTTTTCAAATCTTCCTGTCCGCCAAATAGGTCAGTAATTTTCTTTTTTTCATCCATTGCCATTGAGTTAACCGTAAAATCTCTGCGCGCCAAATCTTCTTGCAAAGTTTTTGCGTAGCGCACATTGTCCGGATGCCTTTTATCGGAATACTTTGCTTCTAATCTATATGTGGTTATTTCAATTTCGGGTAAAGATTCACTTCCTGTCCGCGCCGTCACCGTCAAAAAATTGTTTTCGTAAAAACTATCTGGAAAAACCTTCTGAATTTCTTCGGGCTTGGCATTGGTGGTTACATCCCAGTCTTTAGGGTTTATATCCAATAAAAAATCGCGAACGCATCCACCCACAATGTATGCCTCGTAGCCAGATTTTTTCAATTGCTGAATTATATTTTGAACCTCCTTTGGAATAAGCACCTTGTAAAATCCCGAATTACAATATACAAATTACAAACAAATTCCAATAATTAAAAAACAAAATTATAAGCTGGTTTGGAATTTTAAAAATTAGAATTTAGATATTGTTTGTGATTTGTGATTTGTGATTTGTGATTTAACCATTCTATCTTGATATTTGCCTTTTTTCAACTTTTTTTGTATAATTTGTATAATACCTTGAATTACGAAATGCTTTCATGGGATTTCCTCCAAATTTCGAGATGA
>CAYJVF010000073.1:0-2257 GCA_964373565.1 uncultured Candidatus Saccharibacteria bacterium | reverse complement strand
GGGAAAAACAACAATATGTTATTTCAGGAACTATAAAGGAACGGCGCAGGACCAATCTACATTGATAATTAATAAAATGGCCGAAGGGGGCGACGATACATTTGGTTATGCCATATCTGGCCCCTCAAGCAAAAATGAAAGTATTACAACTTTAAGTGGCCGCAAGCAAACAAGCATTAGTCTTGCGCCCGGCAACTACGCAATTAACGAAACCATGCCGTCGCCATGGCGAGCCATAAGCGCGTATTGTTATAAAGACAACGGTCAAACTTTTGTAACGCAAGGCACAAATAGTTTAAGCGGCGTTACTTTAGAAGCGGGAAAAACAACAATATGTTATTTCAGGAACTATAAAGGAACGGCGCAGGACCAAAAAACAAAAATTAAACTTATTAAATATACTTACGGCGCCGACGATACATTCCAATATAATATTACTGGAGGGGTTCCCGCCCAAATAATTACCACAAAAAACGGGCAGGGTAGGAATGGAAGCGGAGTTGAGGTCCAGCCCGGAGCTTATGATATATCAGAGTCAATATTATCTCCGGCATGGACATTTAAGGGCGCAGTTTGTTATATAGAAAGGAGTGATGGCGGGTCTAATCCTACTGGCCAATCAACCAGCGGCTTTATTGCAAAAAATGTCCAAGTTGTTGCCGGCCAAACAACCACCTGTTACATTGAAAATGCCAATACCGAAAAACCGGCAATAACAAAATTAAAAATTATAAAATACACGACTGGAGGCGATGATAGTTTTGCATATAGTATAGTAGGACCCACCGCAACCAGCCAAAGCGTTACAACAAGCAATGGGTCGGGCTTTAATTCCGAAGGTGGTTTGACGGTTGCCGCGGGCACATACTCCGTTAATGAAGTTGTTACTGACGGATGGTCTTATAAAAGCGGAGTTTGCTATACCGATGGTTTGGGTCCTACGGGAAACCCAAGCGAAGATAATGGCGTCCAAAGTATTCAAGTTATTCAAAATAAGCTTACCACCTGTTACTTTGAAAATACCGCGTTAGAAAAAGGCAAACTTAGAATAATAAAAGAAACGGCTGGCGGCAACGGTACATTTTCTTATAAAATTGTAGCTGCGCCTCTTGGCCCAAAAACCACCAGTATAACTACTTTGGGAGACGAAGTTAAAGGTTCCGGCCAAAGTGAGCTTATAGAGCTGTTCTCAACGGATAAGTCCGGCCTTAAATATTTTGTGTATGAAGGGATTATTGGAGGAGAGTGGAGTTTATCCCAAGCATCCTGTAAATTAGATAATGAAACTGAAACGGGCGAGCCGGATTCGGAAGGCGTAAAAGATGTGCAGATAGAGTCAGGTAAAACAACTACCTGCACTTTTAGCAATGAAAAATTTAGGCCGATTAGAATAGATGGTTCTGATGGAAAAGTCCCCTGGCCGCTTCTTGATCCTTTTTAAAAATTAAAAAATTAATAAGGTCGAAAAAATAAATTTATCAACGAATAACGAATTTAATTACGAATTTACGAATTGGCAAATTCGAAACAGGACTCGCTATTCGTTGAAAATAAAATGGGTAAAATAATTTTCGTAGTCATAATATTGCTTGTGCTGGTAGCCGTCTTTTTTGGAGTTTGGTGGTTTTTATCAAGTCAGAGTATTGTGACACAAGTGGGTCCTAACCAAAATAAAGATTCAAATAGCTTCATGATTGAAGGCATGAAGGTTGAAGTATTAAATCAAGGCGCTGGCGAGGGGATTAAAAAAGAGCAGTCGGCAACCGTTCATTATACGGGAATGTTGCAAGACGGCACTAAGTTTGATTCTTCAATTGACAGAAATGCTCCATTTACCTTTAAAGTTGGAAATGGAAATGTCATTAAGGGTTGGGATTTGGGAGTGGAAGGCATGAAGGTAGGAGAAAAAAGAAAGTTGACAATTCCGCCGCAGTTAGCTTACGGCGATACAGGATTTTTAATGATCCCCGCCAGCGCTACATTAATTTTTGAAGTTGAATTGTTAAAAATCAATTAAATGAAATAGAGTTTCACCTTTAACAGAATCGCGTTCGGAGATTTCATAACCATCTTAAAGCCACTAATTTTGGAAAAATCACCGTTGAATAAGATGGATTAATAAAAAACACCCGTCGGTATAATTTGCCACAGGTGTTTTTTCATCCATTGACCATCAAATGCTTTCGTAGTATGTTTAATTTACTTTGAATTACGAAATGCTTTCGAGGTATTTTCTCTAAATTTTGAGGTAGAAATT
>CAYJVF010000072.1:0-2299 GCA_964373565.1 uncultured Candidatus Saccharibacteria bacterium | reverse complement strand
AAACTAAGTCAGTCCCCCTCACCATTTCAATTACGTCGCCTTTTTTTACAATCATTTTAAATCCATTGTATTCTTTCGGGTTATGACTGGCAGTTACCATAATTGCTCCATCAAAATCATAGTTTCCTAACGCAAAATAAATGCCTTCGGTGGGAGTTTGGCCAATATCATAAACATCTGCCCCTTGCATAATAATTCCCTCTGACAAAGATTTTAAAAGAGCAGGGCCAGACAAACGTCCGTCGTAGCCTACCGCAACTTTTTTTGCTCCCGTGTGTTTAATAAAAGACCTGCCTATTTTATAAGCAGTTTCTTCGTTTAATTGATTGGGGTAAATGCCTCTTATATCGTATGACCTAAAAATAGATTGATCCATACTATTTATTGGATAATAGTTTTAACATTTGGTCATGTACCTTGCCGTTAGTTGCAAGCACTGAATTTGAATTATAATCAACTTCTTTTCCGCTTATATCGGTAACCATACCCCCTGCTTCCGTAATTATTAAAGCTCCCGGTAAAATATCCCAAGAGCTCGTTTGCAGATTGAAAAAGACATCAAACTTCCCTTCCGCCACATAAGTCATTGAGGCAAGACTGCTTCCGAACATTCTCATATGCAAGCTGTTTTCAAAAATATTATCCAAAATTTTAATTGTCCTGTTCCTTGCATCTTTCTTAGAAGAAAGGTGGAACATCACTACAGAGTTTTTCAAATCCGACCTATCGCTAACTTTTATTTTTTGACCGTTTTTATAGGCACCCTTGCTCTTTTGAGCAGAATACAGGTGGTTTTTAACTGGATTATAAATAGCGGAAACAATGGGCTTGCCATTTTCCAAAAGACAAAGTCCCACTCTGAACGGAGCGCTTTTATAATAATAATTTATTGTTCCATCAATAGGATCTAAAATCCAAGTGTACTTGCTTTTTGAATCAATTAAGCCCGCTTCTTCGGATAAAATTCTATGGTCCGGAAAATTATTTTTAATTGCTTCCAAAATTAACTTTTCTGATTTTATATCTATATCTGTAACAATATCGCTTTTACCTTTTAGGGAAACTTGAGCAGGTTTGTCAAAGTTATCCATCAAAACCCTCCCCGCAGCTTTGACTGCTTCCTCTGCAATTTTTTGCGCAAAATTAATATCCATATTGGATATTATCCCATTAAAACCTTGATTTTTCAAGCACAATCTGCTACTATTCAAAAATCCTGTAGTTACATTTAAGTATTCTTATATTTGCACTTAATTCGTAATTCGAGGAAAATTTATCGCAATAAATTTATGAAAACTTACGAGTTAACATATATAATTTCTTGCCAGATAAGCCAAACTGAGGCAGGGAGCGTTGCTAAAGAAGTTGAATCTTTTATTCAAAGCAAAGAAGGAGTTATTTTAAAGTCAGAAAAAACTTTGCCGAAAACCTTGGCATACCCCATAAAAAAACAGGCATCGGGTTATTTTGCTTTGCTTGACTTGCAAATTTCGGAAGATAAGGTAAAAGAAATAAAAGATAAGTTGGACAAAGACAATAAAATTCTGCGCAGTTTTATAATGATAAAAAAGCCGATTGGACCGATAAAAGAAAGGAGGACAAGAAAACCGGAATTTGCAACAGCCAAATCGGCTCAATCGCCATTTAAACGCGAAGAAAAACAGGAAGAAGTAAATCCCGAAGAGCTGGGCAAAAAGCTGGATGAAATACTCGGGGAATAGCATAAAATGCCAATACGCAAATATCGTCGCCAATGATGCAAACCCGTACGTTTCATATTCGCAACATTGGCAGAGTATTCGCGTGATATTAGCATTATATTCATGAACTTAAATAAAGTTTTCGTTTTAGGAAATGTAACCAGAGACCCCGAAGTAAGAGCTATACCTAACGGTCAGCAGGTTGCTTCTTTTGGATTAGCTACCAATAGATTTTATACAGACGCCCAGGGACAGAAAAAACAAGATACGGAATTTCATAACATTGTAACATTCGGGAAACTGGCTGATATCGCTTCAAGGTATTTGAATAAAGGGTCATTAGTTTTAATAGAAGGAAGAATAAAAACCAGAAATTGGCAGAATACCCAAGGGGTAAAACAGTACAGAACGGAAATAATCGCCGACGCAATTCAGCTGGGGCCAAGGGGAATGGGCGGAAGCAATTCGCCAACTGGTGAAAGCAGGCAATATCAAAAACCGACCGGCCAAGAAGCCAGTCAGCCAAAAACAGAGACTTTCAACTCAGTTCAGGATAAAGAAATACCGGTAATTGAAGAAAACCAAATGCCCCCGGCAAA
>CAYJVF010000071.1:0-2303 GCA_964373565.1 uncultured Candidatus Saccharibacteria bacterium | reverse complement strand
CGAACGGGCCCCTTCAAATCGTTGCCGAGCGGCGGCTTCGCCGCCGCGAGGCTCCTTCTCAAAACTTGCAAAACCTGTCTGGCGGAGGAAGTGGGACTCCGCTTCGCTAGAACCCGCGCTCATTTCATTCGCTTTTTAGAAACCCTCGGTTTCTAATACTCGCTAAGCTCATATTTTCCTACACGGGAAGGACTGCTCCTAGGTCATGGTTTTCTGCTTTGCAGAAAAGCCAGAGACCCGCTCCCGACCCCATCCTTGGGTTCTCGTCTCATCTATTTAAAATTTTAACCAAAAAAATTTGGTTAAAATTATTAAAGCGGAAGGGGTGGGATTCGAACCCACGAGACCCTTTCGGGTCATAGCTTTTCCCGCCTTTGGCGGGACTCCGCCTGAGGCGGTGGCCAAGCTTAAACGATTAACTGGCGGAGGAGGTGGGAGTCGAACCCACTTGACCTTTTCAGGTCATGCCTTTCCAGGGCATTGCACCAGCCATTATGCGCCCCCTCCATATTAGGCGTTAGATTTTAGAAATTAGATAGGCTAATTCGTGAGAATTAGCGTGTAGAATTTTCACGATTTATTGCGGCAGCATAATTGAATCCATAAAAATAATTATTCCATTTTTCATCCGAGGAACCGTATACATTATCATACATAAAGTAATCCACTAATACTTCCCTTAATTTACAAAGTTCTTTTAATTTTCCTTGATGATTTTTTTTGTCTTCTATGGTTAAATCAAGCAATTCCAGTCCCCGTTCAAAAGAAGCGCTGCTTTTTTGCGCATCTTTTTTACGCCAATTGATTGCCCGACCGATTTCGGTTCCAATATTAGCCATTTGTTCAAAAAAGGACTTCTTTTGCCATTTTTCTTGTGTGAGCTCTTTGTGCAACATATTATTTTACTATAAGCTTATTGATAATTACTATAATTTTCTCTCGTGTTTGTGCATTTTCAACTCCCCTTGTTTTGTTTCCCAGTCCAGGTTTTAAATTCATCATTGAATCAAATTCAATAAAATCTTCACCGGTTTTATCGGGATGAATGTTTATGCCCCACAAATATTTTGGCTTTGAATTTTCTTCTTTTACCAAAAATTCAAACAAGTCCGAATGCATTGGAGCATCAACTGCAATAATTTCTTTTTCCACATCAACAATTGCTTTTACAAATTCCCCGTGCATCTTTTTTGCCATTTCGCGCAATTCTGTGATTTCAATTTTACTTTGCCCATCCGTAGCTTTACCGTGTCCGTCCGAAGTCTTTGACGAAGGAGGATGTAAAGAAGGGTCTTTTACAATTTTCATGATTTTAGACTTGCATATCGCGTAAATTTTTTACTCTCTCTGCAACCGGCGGATGGGTTTGAAATAAGTTCACAAACCAGTTGTGGCTTTGTTTTTCGTTAAAAGGAGAATCTATATATAAATGCGCGGTGGCGGTGTTGGCAACTTTCATTGGCGTTACATCTTCATCGATTTTTTCTAGGGCGCTTGCCAGAGCTTCCGGGTAGCGAGTTAGTAGAGCGCCGCTGGCATCGGCTAAAAATTCGCGCTTGCGGGAAATGGCTAATTTAATTAATGTCGCCGCGATTGGCGCTAAAATAGCCGCTACAATCCCCAACACCATCAATAAAGCGCCCATTTGATTATTATCCGAATTATTTCTTCTGCCCCCGTAAAAACTTATCCGCAAAAAGAAATTTGCCAAAAGCGCCACGATTCCAGCTAAAATAACCACTATGGTGCCAAGTAGCATATCTTTATTGCCAATATGGCTTAACTCGTGGGCAATAACACCTTCCAATTCTGTTTTATTTAATTTTTCCAGAAGGCCTCTTGTAACCGCCACTACCGCGTGATTTTTATCGCGTCCGGTGGCAAAGGCGTTCAATTGCGCTTCTTGGATAATATAAATTTTAGGAACGGGAAGTCCCGCGGTAATACATAAATTTTCAACAATTCTATATAATTCAGGATTATCTTTTTTTTCGATTGGCGTGGCGTGAGCCATAGATAACACCAATTTATCGGAAAACCAATAACTGCCAACGCTCATAGCAACACTTAAAAATACCGTAAAATATAAAATAGCGGTGCTTCGCAGTACTTCACTAAACAACCAGCCTACGGCAATCACAAACACCAAAAACCCGGTAATTAAGAACCATGTTTTCCTGGTATTGGCATCTGCGTGAGTATAAAGTGAAGCCATTATTGCGAAATCACAAATTATCCCGATAAAAATTTACAGCTGTAAATTTTGATACGGGATCCCGTATTTCATCGGGACAATACACAAA
>CAYJVF010000070.1:0-2356 GCA_964373565.1 uncultured Candidatus Saccharibacteria bacterium | reverse complement strand
GCTTTTTTGGCGCCAATGCCCGGGATTCCCGCGAAAATCTTTTCGTCTTGTTTTAAAATACTGTCTTTTATTTTTTCTAAAGAACCAAGCGAAGCAATATCCAATGCCGACTTGGGTCCCACCCCACGGATTTCCATGAGCGTTTCAAAAAAATCCAATTCATCGTATGTTAAAAAGCCGTATAAATCCAGCGCATCTTCTCTTACATTTTGAAAGCAAAATAATTTGATATCAGGGCCGGTTTCTGGTAGTTTTAATAGCGATTGGCGGGACAAAAAAACTTTGTAGCCAAGGCCAGCTACCTCAATGATGATGAATTTTTCTTTTTTTAGGATAATTTTCCCCGATAGAAATGCTATCATATTTACGGTTCGTCATTGCGACCGCGAGCGGAGCGTGGCGGGAAGCAATCTAGATTGCCACGGCGGCGCGCCATCAGGCGCGCCGCCTCGCAATGACGGTGTTTATGGAATATAATTTATACTACCATGAAATTTGAACTAGTTTCAAAATTTAAACCTACGGGAGATCAGCCAACCGCGATTAAAGCACTCACCGAAAACCTAAGAAATGGCAAACAACACCAGACGCTCTTGGGCGTGACCGGGTCGGGAAAAACCATGACCATGGCTTGTGTGATAGAAAAAATCCAGAAGCCGACACTCATTTTGTCACCAAATAAAACTCTGGCGGCGCAATTATACCAAGAAATGAAAAAATTTTTCCCAAATAATGGCGTGCACTATTTTGTTTCTTATTATGATTACTACCAGCCCGAAGCCTACATCCCCCAAACCAACACCTACATAGAAAAGGATGCCAAGATTAACGAAGAAATTGACAGGCTAAGACATTCGGCCACCCAAGATGTTTTATCGCGCAAAGATGTCATTGTAGTGGCATCGGTAAGCTGTATTTACAACATCGGTTCGCCGGAAAACTATCGGGGCGTATCTTTGGAAATAAAAGCTGGGCAGAAAATTTCCCGCAAAAGTTTTATTTTACATTTAGTGGCGATGCAATATAAAAGAAATAACATTGATTTTAAGCCCGGTACATTTCGTGTGCGCGGAGACAACATAGAAATTTATTTGGTAACAGGCGAAAAAATAATAAAAGTAGAGCTTGGGGCCGAAAAAATTCAGCGAATTTTTTCGGCGCCCCCCGGAGTCATTTCAAATTTTAAATTTCAAATTTCAAATTTTACCTTATTTCCAGCAAGTTTCTGGGTCGCCCCGCAAAACAAAATAAATATAGCGTTGGAAAATATAAAATTAGAATTAGAAGATCGTCTAAAAGTTTTAAAAAAGAATAACAAACTCGTAGAAGCCCAGCGATTGGAAGAAAGAACAAATTACGATATGGAAATGTTGCGCGAAACCGGCCATTGCCAGGGAATTGAAAATTATTCCAGCCATCTTGAATTCAGAAAACCCGGCTCTCCGCCATTTTCATTAATTGATTACTTTGCCCACTACAACAAAAAAGGATTTTTGATTTTTGTAGATGAATCCCATATCGCGCTTTCGCAAATTAGAGCCATGTCTATTGGCGATAAAATGAGAAAAGATACCTTAATAAATTTTGGCTTTCGCCTGCCTTCTGCGGTAGACAACAGGCCCTTAACTTTTAGCGAATTTGAAGAAAGGGTTCAGCAAGTAATTTATGTTTCCGCCACTCCCGCCAGATATGAAAAAGAAAAAGCTGGTAAAAATATTGTTGAGCAATTAATAAGACCAACCGGGCTTTTAGAGCCTAAAATAGAAATTAAACCTACGAAAAACCAAATTAAAGATTTAATAATTGAAATTGAAAAAGAAATTTCCCAAAAAAGAAGAGTGCTGGTGATAACTTTAACAAAAAGATTGGCTGAAGAAATTTCTGATTATTTGGCGGAAAGAAATATAAAATCCCAGTACCTCCATTCTGAAATAAAAACAATGGAGCGCCCCGAAATTTTAAAAAATTTAAGAGAGGGAAAGTATGATGTGCTGGTAGGAATAAATTTATTGCGTGAAGGCTTGGATTTGCCAGAGGTGGCTTTGGTGGCAATTTTAGATGCCGACAAAGAAGGTTTTTTGAGAAACGAAACCACCTTAATCCAAACAATGGGCCGAGCGGCAAGACACCAAGAAGGCCGAATAATTTTATATGGAGATAAAATAACAGGCTCTATGAAAAACGCTATTGCCGAAGTTGAAAGACGCCGAAAAATCCAAGAAGATTACAATAAAAAACACGGCATCACTCCGCAGGCAATTATAAAAGAAATAAGAGATTGGGGATTTTCATCTGCCAAATATTCAGCCGACAAAAAAGAAAGCATTGCCGAGGAATTTGAAGCGGTTCACGACAG
>CAYJVF010000069.1:0-2392 GCA_964373565.1 uncultured Candidatus Saccharibacteria bacterium | reverse complement strand
AAAATTTGCCCGATATCCAATAAAGACAAAATTAATCACGCCAAAAGATAAAGATATTTCAGTTATTGTTAACGAGTACGCCAAGCCCCACATCAAGCCGGGCGATATTGTTTTCATTAGCGAAAAAGTAGTGGCCATTACCCAAGGCAGGTCATACCCCATTAGCGAGGTCAGACCTAGCTTTTTGGCGATGTGGTTATCAAAATTTGTTTTGAAAACTCCGGTTGGGATAGGTTTGGGAAGTCCCCAGACCATGCAGTTGGCCATTGAAGAAGTCGGTATTTTTCGTATTTTGCTGGCGACATTTTTTGGGGGGTTGGGAAAACTTTTTGGAATCAAAGGACTTTTTTATATTATTGCCGGGCATAAAGCAAGGTCAATTGACGGTGCGGTGCCTTACGCGATTCCGCCTTATAATAATTATATTTCCAAGGGACCCGAAAAAGCCAGTAAAGTTGCTCAAAAGATATCAGATTTTATTGGCGCGATTGTTGCCATTGTGGACGCCAATGACTTGGGAGTGAATATTTTGGGAGCAAGCAAGGGCGCGGACAGAAAATTAATCGCCAAAATTATAAAAGATAATCCGCTTGGCCAAACAGACGAACAGACGCCAATAGGCATTATTCGGGAAGTTATAAATTAGAAAGTAGAAAATAGAAAATAGAAAATAGAATAAAGAATATAGAATTTAGAATAACTTACTTGAATTCTATATTCTATTCTGACTTCTGGCTTCTATATTCAAGATTCTATAATTTTTGATGATACAAAAGTTTCTCAATACTCAAACCAAGTCTATCTCCTGGGCCTCTCTTATTTTAATGGGCTCTTATTTAGCTTCGGCTGCTTTGGGTCTTTTAAGAGACCGCCTTTTAGCCGGAAAATTTGGAGCAGGAAGCGAACTGGACTCTTATTATGCGGCCTTTGTCGTGCCGGATTTTATTGCCTTAATTTTAATTTTTGGAGCTATATCGGCCGCCCTCATTCCCATTTTTAATTATTATTTAGTTAAATCAAAGGAGGAGGCATGGCATTATTTGTCGGCTTTTTTAAATGTTTTTTTACTTTTATTGATTTTTATTTGTCTTATTCTCATAGTTTTTGCCCCATATTTTGTTTCTTTAATAGCTCCGGGTTTTTCTGAAGGTAAAAAAGAAACAACCGCCGTTTTAATGAGAATTATGTTTTTGAGCCCGATTCTTTTAGGTGCAAGCAATATTATGACGGGTATTTTGCAGGTATTTCACAGATTTTTAGCGACAGCATTGGCGCCAGTAATGTACAACGCAGGAATTATTTTCGGCATTTTATTTTTAACGCCCTATTTTGGAATTCAAGGTCTTGCGTGGGGAGTGGTTTTAGGGGGCGCCATGCATTTTTTAATACAGGTTCCGGCATTTTTTAATTCCGGATTTAAGATTTATGATTTACAATTTAAAATTAAAAACTTTAAGCACCCCGGCGTTTTGAAAACTTTAAAATTAATGGCGCCAAGGTCGCTGGGACTTGGAGCTGGCCAATTTAACACTATTGTTATTACGGCTATCGCTTCAACATTGTCGGCAGGCAGTATTGCTGTTTTTAACTTAGCCAATAATTTTTCTTCAATTATGGCTAATGCCATGTCGGTATCGCTTTCAACGGCTTTGTTTCCCAAAATGACACTGGCTTATTTAAAAGAAAATAAAAAAGAATTTGAGTCAAAGTTTTCAACGGCTTTTGCGCAAATTATATTTTTAACCGTACCTTTAAGCATTATTTTATTTATGTTAAGGGCGCAGATTGTCCGAATTGTGCTGGGGTGGGGGAAATTTAGCTGGCTGGACACTCGTTTAACCGCCGCTTGTCTTGGAATTTTTTCAATCGGTCTTTTCGCCCAAGGCCTTATTTTTATTTTGTCAAAAACTTTTTACGCCGCTCATAATACAAAAACTCCCGCAGTTATCAGTACTGCCACCGTTTTGCTTAATATTGCCATGAGCTTTTTATTTGTCTGGGTTTTAAAATCCCCCGGATTTTTTCGCGGCGCTCTTGAAAATATTTTAAAATTGCAAGGCATTGACGACATTAGTGTCGTTGGTCTTGCGTTGGCCTACTCAATCACGATTATTTTGGAAGTTATTTTGCTTTCTTTTTTTATTCATAAAAATCTCCGAATGTTTCATTTTAAAAAATTGGCCGGTTCTTTAGCAAAGGCGCTGATTGCCGGATTTTTTATGATAGTGGTTATATTTTTTGCAAAACAGGAAGTTGCCGCTTATCCGCAGGTGGATATGCAAACCTTTTTTGGCGTATTTTTACAGCTTGCAATTTCAGGCTTATTGGGCGTTGGGGCATATATTTTAATTTCGTATATTATAAAATCCGAAGAATTAAAAAAAATAACAAC
>CAYJVF010000068.1:0-2457 GCA_964373565.1 uncultured Candidatus Saccharibacteria bacterium | reverse complement strand
TGGGGCTGTATTTGTTTGAAACGAGCAAAATGCTGGAACGGGAATTTAGGATGGTTGAAAAAATGTCGGCAGATGCCAAAGAACGTTTTATAGAAATTGAAAATGAAAAGTATGATGTGCTAAATGAGCGTGAAATTTGGAAGCGGGGAGAGCTTTGTAGTCCGCCCTGGGTGACACATTTAACTTTGAAAGAACTAAAAAGATTGCATGACGACGGAGATAGTATTATTATGTCCGGGTCGCCGCGTACGGTATATGAAGCCAAGCGGGAAATGCCATTGCTGGAAAAATTGTATGGCAAAGAAAATGTCCATATCGTATTGATAGAAATTTCTGCGGGAGTTACAGTTTTTAGAAATACGCACCGTAAAATTTGTGAGTTGATGCGCCACTCTATTTTATTTAATAAAGAAACAGAAATATTAACCATCTGTCCGTTGGACGGTTCAAAGTTAATGAAAAGAAAAGACTTGGATGACCCCGAAATCATCAAAACCCGCTTGGTGCAATATAAAGAACGCACCCTGCCATTATTTAATTACTTTAAAGATAATAGTTTTAAGGTGCAAAAATTAAACGGCGAGGGAAGCGTGGCGAAAGTGCATGAAAGTATTTTATCTTTGATAAAATAGCAAATCCCAAATCACAAATTATCCCGATAAAAATTTACAGCTGTAAATTTTGATACGGGATCCCGTATTTCATCGGGACAAATCACAAATAATACCAAAATCCTAATAGTTAAATATAGTTAAATCCAAAAGCGTGTTTTGAATTTAGTATTTTAGAGATTAGAATTTGTTTGTAATTTGTGATTTGGAATTTGTAATTTATTGCAATGATACATTTAAAAAATCAAAAAGAAATAGACATCATGGCCGAGGGCGGGAAAATTCTGGCAGCGGTACTCAAAGAAATAGAAAAAATGGCCAAGCCCGGCATTACCACCTTTCAATTAGACAGAGCCGCCGAGGCTCTTATTTTAAAATACAAAGCCAAGCCCGCCTTCAAGGGGTACGAGGGTTTTCCATTTTCTTTATGCGCTTCAGTCAATGATGTTGTGGTGCATGGCTATCCGTCAGATTATAAATTAAAAGAAGGCGATATCGTAGGGCTTGATTTGGGAGTTTTATATAAAGGTTATAACACTGACATGGCGGTTACAGTGGCCATTGGCGAAGTTTCTTTTGAGGCCAAGCGCTTGATTGCGGTTGCCAGAAAAGCGATGAAATTAGGAATTAAAAAAGCAAGGGCGGGAATCACTACGGGCGACATTGGCAATACAATTCAGCGTTATGTGGAAGACCAGGGATTTGGCGTGGTGCGGGATTTGGTGGGGCATGGCATTGGCAAGGAAGTGCACGAAGAACCGCAAGTGCCCAATTACGGCCAGCGTCATAAGGGTCAAGTACTCAAAGAGGGGATGGTGATTTGTATTGAGCCGATGGTCACAATGGGCAGCCATGTGATTAAGCGGTCAAAGGATGGCTATGGCTGGTCAACAAAAGACGGGTCTTTATCCGCCCATTTTGAGAATACTATTGCCATTTTCAAAGACGGGGCAAGAGTATTGACGTAAAATCAGTGAAATGCTATGGTTAAACTGTGGGTAGAAATGTTTTTTACCCTAACAAGTGCTTTTACTTTTTCTTTACTGCCACTTTTGTGAAAAGGAGATTGCTATGAACGACTATTGGGGGCATGCTATAGTAATGACAATCGCATTTTTGGCTTTTGCGTTTGTGGTTTACAGAAAAATTGGCGCAAAACCACCTATGTGTCTGTGTCCCAATTGTGAGGGGGTGATGGATTTGCCAGTTGAACAAACCATTTATTGTCCCCGATGCGGGTTACACACCAGCGACTCTCGCAAAGCTATTTGATAATTTTTCCTTTAAAACCTGCTACTAAAATGCAGGAAGGAGCATGATGTGGAAATAAATTGGGCAGTGCCATACGCATTGACTGCGATTATCTTTTGTCTTATTTTTTTGGCCTGTTTGTCGCAGCGCCAGGAAGAAAAAGACGATGCAAAAAAGACCTTGCCGTTCTCAATCCAGTTTTACAGGCCAAAAGGGAAAATGTTCTTTCTAAAATGTCTTTGTTGCGGTTGCCGCGTCAATAGTTCCGGGCGCAAGCATTGCCGTAAATGCGGCGCTCGCTTGAACTCCAAAGAAGGGTTTTCCACTACCCCAATCTGATACGTCAAACTAAGCCCCTCTCAAGCCCCATTGGTAGCAATACCGTGCCGGGCTTTTTATTTTTTTAGAATATGTTACCTTGAATTACGAAATGCTTTCACGGGATTTCCTCCAAATTTCGAGATGAGATTTTGATAGAATTTTTAGGCGTAGCCAAAGGCTACGGATAAAAATTATAGCAAAATATCAGCCGAAATTTGAAGGAAAGACCTGAAATTCGCAGTTATTCTGGCATTTAGTAATTCAAGGTATGTTA
>CAYJVF010000067.1:0-2468 GCA_964373565.1 uncultured Candidatus Saccharibacteria bacterium | reverse complement strand
TTTTTTGCCATATTCCAAAGATGGTCTCAAGCAGAAAGCCCGTATATTTTGCAAGATCAAGAATTGCGGAGTTATGTTTTTGTGAAAGCAGTTGACAAAACCGGCAACGAAAGAATAGTGAAAATCAATCCGCAAAATCCGTTCGCGTGGTACGAAAATTATGAAAATTGGATTATAATTATATTATTAGGCATTGTTATCGCCTACGTAATTAAAAAATTTTTATGGAAAATAATCCACTAAATAACCCACTCGATAATTCACGAATGGCGACGAATTTAGAACGAATGGCAGCGAATCGATTTGTGGCTATTCGTTTTGTTAAAAAAATTAGTTGGTATTCGTGGCTTATATTATTCGTTGCTATTAGTATTTCATTCGTTGGCATTAGTGGGGCGAACGCGGCTTCGCTATATTTTTCTCCTTCATCCGGCTCGCATGCGACTGGCGCCACACTTTCGGTGAGCGTTTATGTTTCAAGCGCCGATCAGGCGATGAACGCCGCTTCTGGCGTAATCTCATTCCCAAGCGACAAGCTCGAAGTTACCTCTCTTTCTAAAAGCGGCTCTATTTTTACTCTCTGGGTTCAGGAGCCGTCGTTTTCCAATAGCGTTGGCACGGTCAATTTTGAAGGGATAGTGTTGAATCCGGGTTTTACCGGCTCAAACGGCAAAGTTATTACCATCACCTTTAGAACCAAAGTCGCTGGCAATGCGCCCCTAACTTTTTCTTCCGGTTCCGCGCTTGCCAATGACGGCAAGGGAACAAATATCCTCACCGGTTTAGGTAACGCCGCTTTTTCTCTTGGCGGGGCTACCCCAACAACGATTCCAGAAGCGACTACACCGGTAGAACCGGGTACGCCGGAAGCGCCCGCCATTTCTTCGCCAACGCACCCTGACCAAGATAATTGGTACAGCAATTCTAATCCAAAATTTAACTGGGCAGTTCCTTCCGGCGCAACGGCGGTCAGGATAATGTATGATAGGTTTCCAAATTCAACGCCAACCATGGTTTATAGTCCAACGATTTCTGAAAAAAAATTGGAAAATATCAAGGATGGCATTTACTATTTTCACGTTCAGCTTAAAAACGCCAAAGGTTGGGGAGAGATTTCTCGCTTTAGGTTTAAAATTGACACTCAACCGCCGGAGCCATTTAAAATAAAATTTATTGACGGCAATAACACGCAGAATCCGAGACCAACGATAGTTTTTGATACTACAGATTCTCTCTCCGGCGTCAATTATTACAAAATTAAAATAGGCGAAGGCGATTTCTTTAATGTCGCGCCGGAAATCGTGAAAACCAACCCCTATACGTTGCTTCTGCAAAACCCGGGCAGACGCAATGTTTTGGTTCAAGCTTTTGATAAGGCCGAAAATTATTCCGTTGATGTGGAAGAATTCAACATTGAGCCGTTAGAATCGCCGGTTATAACCAAATCCCCCAAAGATTTAGAAAGCGGCGAAATACTGAAGGTAAGCGGGGAAAGCAAATATCCAAATTCTCAAATAATCATTTGGCTCCAGAGAGAAAGGGACGACCCCAGAAGTTATACGATAAACAGCGACCAGAATGGAATTTTCGCTTTTGTAGCCGATGAGAAACTAAGAGACGGCGTCTACAAGCTCTGGGCAGAAGCAGTTGACGCGCGGGGCGCGCGAAGCTTACCGAGCGAGAAAATAACTGTTGTAATAGCAAAGTCGGCAATCCTTCGTATTGGAAATTTGGCGGTAAGCTTGCTTGCGGTAATAATCCCCCTTGTGGCGCTGATATTTACTCTTCTCTTTGCTATCTGGTACGGCTGGCATAAATTTGCTTCATTCAGAAAAAAATTAAAGAATTTAAGAAAAGAAGTGCGCGAAGCAGAATCGGCGCTTCACAAGACATTTGACATACTTAAAGAGGATATCCATGAGCAAGTTAAGTTGCTTGAAAAAACCAAAACCAAGAGGCGGCTTACTGAAGAAGAGGAGAAAATTATCAAGCAGTTGAGGAAGGATTTAGACAACACCGAAAAGTTTGTAATGAAAGAAATTAAGGATATTGAGAAGGAAGTAAAATAATAGACTTGTTGCGAAATAAGAATCGTAAAGAAAATTACATATTTTTGGTTAAGACGCGAGGCGTAATTTGTAGCAACAAATTCGCCCCGTCTCTAAAAATATGGAATTTGTCCCGATAAATTTAATCTCATTAATTAAATTGATACGGGATTCTCGATAAAATCGGAACAGTAGATTATTGTTTTGCAACAAGTCTAATAGCCTATTTTTCAGCCACCTAAAGATACTAATCGGATTTATGAAAAAAATAATGACGCTTTGCATAATTCAAAAGGGCGATGAAATTTTGATGGGAATGAAAAAGCGCGGCGCCTTTAAAAAGAAAATTATCCTTGAAGAATCATAACGCCGTCCCGCGTTAGTATGGTACAATAAATCCATGCTAACATTCGTAGGAAT
>CAYJVF010000066.1:0-2581 GCA_964373565.1 uncultured Candidatus Saccharibacteria bacterium | reverse complement strand
CCCGACAGACCAGAAATAGTATACTGCGAGGCTTGCTATCAAAACGAAGTTGCGTAGACGACTCACTATACCGCCTCTGATTTTTTAAAAAATCAGGGGCGGTATGTGTATATTGTCTTGAATTATTTTAAGTATTATAATAACTGAATAATTTATATGATAAATTTTTGGCTCTGGGGTATAATAATTTTGTTTATAGCGACGGCAATTTACTATATTGTCTTTTTGTCTTTGATTTTCTATTGGCATGAAAAAAAGAGAAGTTTTATAATTGTACCGGTGATATTTGCTTTTGAATTTTTCGTGATAGCCTTTTTAGTTATTTCTTTGATTGCCATTGTTTTAAGTTATATTCCTCAAATAATAGGTTAGTTTTGATTCGCATTCGCCAATTTACGATAAAATATGTTAAAAATTTTAAAAATACAATTTTTAATGCCATACTATTAAAAATTTAAAATTTAAAATTCGTTATTATGGCCATTGATACTGATAAATACTTTTTTTGGGCGAAGGAAGCCAGAAAAATCGCAATGCCATTTGTGTGGGTTTTTGTAATGGCTTTTATTTTTTGGGTACCCTTCTTAAGACCATGGTGGTGGCTTTTCGCCCCCTTGCTACTTGTTAGCGAATTAAAAACTTTATATTTATGGTGGATAGATTGGGATTTCGCCTATGCCAAGACCAAATGGGTTGTTTTAGAAATAATTCCTCCAAAAGAAATACTGACTCCCTTAAAAGGAATGGAAGATATTTTAACGACAATGTGGAATCCATTATTTGATGGCGCCGTCTTTAGAGAGATATGGTGCGAAGGAGAACTGCAAGAAGCGCCATACTGGATGTCTTGGGAAATGGTGAGCATTCATGGCATCATACATTTTTACGCTAGAGTTATGGCGGGTCACAGGTCAGTTCTTGAAGCCACCCTTTATAGTTATTATCCTGATTTAGAAATACGGGAAGTCTCAGATTATGTAAAAGATGTTCCTAATAATATCCCAAACGAAGAATGGGATCTTTATGGTGAAGAATTTATTGAAACAGCTCACCCCGCTTTTTCTATAAAAACTTATGAGAAATTTTTTGAACCGCAAGGTGAAAAAATTTCAGCCGAGGAAAAAAGAATTGACCCGATAAACTCTCTATTAGAAGCAATGGCAAGGTTGGGAGAGGGGGAGCAGTATTGGGTGCAATTTATCATAGCGGCCGCTCACAATAAAGAAGAACCTACTTGGAGAAAAGAGGCTCAAGACATAGTTAACAAAATTATAAAAAGGCAAACCCCCAAAAAGACAACTTTTTTTGATGATATAATACTGCTTTTGAGAGGTTTGATTATTGGCCCAGAACAAGAAGGAGTTGGAGAAAAGGCAACTTACAAATGGTTGACGGCTCAAGTTTCTGAAAGTGAAGAAAGGGAGCTTTTATTGACACCCGGCGAGAGGGAGTCAGTCAAAGAAATTGAGGATAAATTAAAAAAACCGGTCTTTAGGGCAACTTTAAGGGGCATGTATATTGCTAAAAGGGAAAACTGGTTTGGATCAAATAGAACAATTTTACGGTCGTATATGGGACACTTTAACACAAGCAGTCAGATTTTAAGATTTGATTCGGCTACCAGGACCAAAGTTCACAACTTATTTAGAAAAAGAAGAGTTTTTTATAGGGCAAGAAGAATGATAAGAAATGCCATTTTAAGATTTCCTCCTTACTTTCCCGACAGGCGAAGTGGCAATGTGCTTTTGAGTCCGGAAGAATTGGCAACGCTATTTCATTTCCCTGTAAAGATTACCAGTTTGGCTCTTCCGACAGTTGAAAGAATTGAGCACAGAAAAGGAGGCCCTCCTTCTAATTTACCCATTGGGTAAAATGTTTAACCCTTGTATTGCAGTTAAAGTTAAGGAAATTTTCACATATAAAATTAATTTTTTATGAAATCACTAAAAGATGTAAGCGTGAAAGAAAATCGCATCTTGGTAAGATGCGATTTTGATGTGCCCCTTGGGTCCGATGGGAGCATTTTAGATGATTTTAGAATTAAAGAATCGCTTCCCACAATAAAATATTTACTGGAAAATAACGCAAAAGTTATTTTAATGGGTCACATGGGCAGGCCAAAGGGCGATGTTGTTGAATCTTTGCGTTTGACCCCGATTCAAAAAAAACTGACTGAATACTTGGGCATTAAGGTAAATAAAACTCAAGATTGCGTGGGCAAAGATGTAAAAGAAGCGGCAGATTCAATGAAACCGGGCGAAGTTCTGCTTTTGGAAAATTTAAGGTTTCATAAAGAAGAAACCGAAAACGACCCGGAATTTGCCAAAAAATTATCTGAATCGGGAGACATATATGTCAACAACGCTTTTGCCGTTTCTCATCGCGACCATGCCTCCATAACAAGTATTTGCAAATATCTGCCCTTTTGCGCCGGTCTTACCTTGGAAAAAGAAATAAAAATGCTTAATGAAATAATAAAAAATCCCAAAAAACCTTTGGTAGCCATTATAGGCGGGGCTAAAATAGAAACCAAAGTAAAATTTATAGAAGAAATTTCTCAAATAGCCGATTTTATTATTGT
>CAYJVF010000065.1:0-2682 GCA_964373565.1 uncultured Candidatus Saccharibacteria bacterium | reverse complement strand
TCGGAAAAAATGAATTTATCCTCAAAAGCGACTTTTGCAACCATCTCATTGTATATTTACTTTGTTATTTTTTAACTCGGTTTTCATGTTTAATTGTTAAATGTTAAATGTCAGATGTAGCTTTATCTATTTTAGCGGCGATTATAAAGTCGTTTAAAGACAAGCCGTTAATGTAATGGCTCCAAAGGACAATTTCCACTTTATTATAGTGAATGTTAATGTCTGGATGATGTCCCTCTTTTTCAGCGATTTGGGCAATTTTATTTACAAATTCCATCGCCTTTACAAAGTCTTCAAATTTGAAGACTTTCACAATCTTTTGAGTTTCCAAAAATTCTCCGCCTTCGCCAAGGCTTCGGCGGACAAGCCAACCCTCTTTAAGTTCGGTTAAATATTTTTCAATTTCTTCCGGAGTCAGAGCCGTCATTTGGTCATGAGACAATATTTTTTGGTTAATTAAATCATTCATTTCAAAAGATTTGTTATTATTTTTACCATTTTTTCTTTTTCCTGTCTGTCACTTACGGCAATTAGTAAAGCCAAAGCCGTCAGGGCATTGTCATTGATTTTTTTCTCACCGCTTTCTTTATATAAATAATTATTTTTATTTAAAAAATGCACAAACAAAAATGAAGCGGTTCTTTTATTCCCATCTACCAATGGATGGTCTTTAATAATAAAATACAAAAGATGTGCCGCCTTTTCTTCCAGCGAACCATAGAGTTCTTTTTTATCAAATGTTTGGTATAAGTTTCCAATAATACCTTTTAATTTTTCGCTATTTTCCGTACCAAAAAGCTCGCTCGCTTCTTTTTTGGCCATCAAACTTTTTTTTACAGCGCCAATCACCTTTGACACCTCTTCATACGTTAAAACAAACTTTCCTTTGCCGTTTTTTACCAGCGGAACTTTTTCTTTATCGTATTGCTCAAGCAAGGTTAGTGTTTTTGAGTAATCGCTTAATAAGTTTAAAATCTCTTGCTCTTGCCCCGCCATTAATTCGTGCCCCGATTTTTTCTGCAACAAATCAATCACGCTTTTTAACTCATTGAATTTATTATGCGCCTCAAGCAATCTTTTTTCGTTTACCGCATAACCTTTCACCAAGTAATTTTTTAATGTATTGGTCGCCCAAATACGGAACTTTGTTCCCTGCAAAGATTTTACCCTATAGCCGACTGAAATAATTACATCAAGATTGTATAGGTCAATATCTCTTTTTATTGTTCTGTTTCCTTCTTTTTGAACTATCTGGGATTTCCAGATAGTTGGATTTTTATCAAGTTCCTTTTCGACATATATATTTTTAACGTGTTCACTGATAGTCTTTACATCCTTATTAAACAACAAAGCCATCTGTTTTTGAGACAACCAAACTGTATCTTGATCCAAACTTACATCAATTCTTACTTTCTTGTCCGCGCTTTGGTAAATAATAATTTCCCCCTTTTTTGACTCTTTTTCTTCCATAAATTTACCTCTTATTTATTCTTTTTAACCATTACAACTCTTGGCTCGCCATCGCCAAAGTAGTTTTCTTTCGTTTCTTTAATCTCGAAACCAAGTGAAAGATATAGATTTACTGCTGGCTTGTTTTCCGGGTGAGTAACCAACTCAATAGTTTTACAATCTTTCAACTCTTCAAGAATTTGGCGAATTGCTTCTTGCCCAATTCCCATTCCCTGAAAAGCTGGCTCCACCGCTAAACCGCTAATGTATGCATTGCCGTCTTTTTTCTCAAAAGAAACATCTCCGACAACTTGGTCGCTTTTTGTAATAAGATATACGGCAGTGTTGGGTTTTTCAAATTCAGCCCGCCATTCTTTATCGCTCGTCATAGCTGAATATAATTTTAAGCCAGCCACCTTTTTCTCAATAGAAATTAATGTTGAAATATCGTTGATTGTAGCTTTTTGCAATTGTATCTTAGGTCCTTCTCCGGCTTCCATAAATTTATTTTTTTTCAAGCGGTTAAAAACCAGGGGGGTCAGACCCAGGCCTGACCCCAAGCCCGCCGCTACTCAAAAATTAAGTCTCTTGTTTTGAGGAAGTATCCGGACGTAATGAGTTCTTGAACTAATTTCCTATAATCCCTCCTTGCTTTTTTAATGTCGTCAGATAAAAGTGATAAAACGAATTTAGATTCAGTAATTCCATCTTCTCTCAGTCCCAAATAAATTGGATAGCTACTCCAAGGATCATTCTCTGCCTCTTGTAATAATTCTTGTAATTCACTTTTTGAAATAATCGCTTTTTCTTTTCGTTGAAGTTTTTCTAAGACTTTATTTAAATTGATGTACACAGAAATAGCCAGTAAATGCTCGTCTTTTTTGATATCTTTTACCTTGCATCTGTCTTGGAATAAATGCCCAACCCTTGCGTATTTTCGATTAATGTAACTTCCTAAACTTGTATGAATGCTAGCAATAAATTTGTTTGGTGATACTTCTTCTAGGGTTTGTCCTATGAGGTAATGCACATGGTTTGGCAGAAAGTTAAAAGCATAAATTCCAACTGGATACTTTTCGAGGGCTTCTTTTATTTTGTAAAGGTAAAAACCGTAATCTTCTTTTTCATGAAAAATATTTGTTTTAGCAACCCCGCGGTTTAAAATATGCCAAATCCCTCCCTTATAAAATTGTCTTAATGGTCTTGCCATTGCTTTTGTGGTCGCTTTTTAAT
>CAYJVF010000064.1:0-2773 GCA_964373565.1 uncultured Candidatus Saccharibacteria bacterium | reverse complement strand
ATGTCAACATCAAAATCAGGAGGTTCATCTAAACTTGGAAGAGACTCAAGGGGCCAACGGCTTGGCATCAAGCTTTTTGGAGGCCAAACCGCCAAAATTGGAATGATTATTGTAAGGCAAAGGGGCACTAAATATCTTCCCGGTAAAAATGTTAAAAGGGGTTCTGACGACACTTTGTACGCTGTTAAAAACGGTGTGGTTAATTTTTCAACTAAATTAAAAAAGCTATTTAATGGTAAGCAGAGAATTGTTAAAACTGTGAATGTTAAATAAGAATACGAATTACACGAACCAGAACGAATTCTCGCGAATCGCGAATTTCAACCATTAGTGATTCGTGGATATTCGTCATAAATTCGCAAAATTCGTAAAAAAATGACCACGGGTCATTTTTTTACTGCAACTTTTACGAACTTCAAAAACAAGGGGTGCGGTTTTAATGGTCTGGATTTAAACTCCGGATGAAATTGAGTCGCCACAAAAAATGGGTGCCCCGTGAGCTCAATAATTTCCACTAAATCTTTTTCGGGATTTACGCCGGCCATTATCATGCCCTTACCCTCAAGAATCTCTCGATATTTATTATTGAGCTCGTAGCGGTGCCTGTGTCTTTCGGTAATTATTCTTTGGCCGTATGCTTTAAAACTTACCGTATTCGGCTTTAATTTGCATTTGTAAGAACCGAGCCTCATTGTTCCTCCGTAATTTTTATCTTTCATTAAAGCCCTCTGTTCTTCCATTATATCAATAACCGGATTTTGAGTATTTTTGTTGAACTCCGTTGAAGTGGCGTCTTTTATTTTACAGACATTTCTGGCAAATTCTATGGTGGCCAACTGCATTCCAAGGCAAAGTCCCAAAAATGGAATTTTATTTTTTCGGCAGTATTCAATCGTTTTTATTTTACCTTCTATTCCCCTATTGCCAAACCCTCCGGGAACAATAATTCCGTCAAATTTATCCAAGTTTTTCAGCAAAGATGAATCTTTTTCAAAATCTTCGGCTGAAACCCATGTAATAATGGGCTTTCTTTTTATTGCAAAACAAGCATGCTTTACCGATTCAATGACTGAAATATAAGAATCGGTTAAAGTGAATTTTCCAGATTCAAAATATTTTCCAACTATGCCAATGTTTAATGGGTTTGAAGAATTATTTATTATTCTCACCAGTTTCCGCCAGTCTTTTAAGTCTTTTTTCTTGGTTTTTAAATCAAATTTTTGTAAAATGCGGTTTCCCAAGTTTTCTTTTTCAAAATTCAGAGGAACCTCGTAAATTGATTTTATATCGGGGGCTGAAATAATATCTTGCGACTGAATATTGCAGAAGTTTGAAAGTTTTCTTTTTCTTGGTTCGTCCAAGGGTATGCTTGCCCTTGCCAAAATAATATCAGGCTGGATCCCAGCGGAATTTAAAGTTCTTACTGCATATTGAGTCGGCTTGGTTTTCATTTCACCAAGTATTTCGGGAACAGGCATATAGCTTACCAAAATAAAAAGCACGTCTTTAGGATTGCTTATTTTTAGCATTCTGGCTGACTCTAAAAAAAGCAAATTTTGATATTCTCCCACCGTTCCGCCTATTTCAATTAAAATAAAATCTGCTTTTGATTTTTTGCCCGCTTTTTTAATTCTCAAAATTACTTCATTGGGAATATCGGGCACAACCTCAACGCACCTGCCCCCATACTCTAAATTTCTTTCTCTGTTGATGACAGACTGGTACACTCTGCCGGTTGTCATGTAGTTATCAGAATAAATATTTTCGTCTAAAAATCTTTCGTAATTTCCTATATCTTGGTCGCATTCTGTGCCGTCTTCGGTTACAAAAACCTCTCCATGCTCAACCGGATTCATCGTGCCCGCATCAACATTTATGTACGGGTCTATTTTTATTGCAGTTACCTTAAAGCCCTTGCTTTTTAATATCCTGCCAATTGATGCGGTGGCAACGCCCTTGCCAATACCGGACATTACGCCTCCGGCAACGAAAATGTATCTCATTAATTATCAATTATCAACGACCAATTATCAATCAATAACTAAATTACCAAATTATCACCGACTAACCGTAGTCATTGATAATTAGTTTTATTGAAAATTTAATGAAAATTGATAATTGAAAATTGAAAATTAAGTTTTTTCTTCCGTCACTATTACTCTAATTTCTGTTTCTAAATTATGGTCTAAGTTTATTTTTACCGGAAACTCCCCAACCTCTTTTATCGCTTCCTTTAAAATAATATGCGATTTTTTTACATTAAAGCCCATTTCCTTTAATTTTTCAGATATTTTAGTAGAATTTATTGATTCAAATAACTGACCCTTCCCCCCCACCTTTACGGCAATGACAACTTCAATGCCGTCAATTTTACTGGCCAGTTCTTGTGAACTCTTCAAATCTTCCACCGCCTTTTCTTCCATGATTTTCTGTTGGGCCTCAAGCCATTTTAAATTAGCTTTGGTAGCCAGTTTTACCAAATTTTTAGGAATTAAAAAATTTCTGCCGTAGCCGGATTTTATTTCTTTCACATCATATTTTTTCCCAAGATTATCTATGTCTTCAAGTAAAATTACTTTCATTTGAATCAACAAATGGCGAATCGCAATAAGAATTTTTTAATTCGCAAATTCGTAATTAAATTCGTTATTTATTAGACCTGTTGCGAAATAAGAATCGTGACGAAAATTCCAGATTTTTAGGCAAAAATTTGATAGAATTTTGAAATTTAGCTTCGCTAAGTTGAAAAATTATTGTCCCGATAAATTTAATT
>CAYJVF010000063.1:1425-2906 GCA_964373565.1 uncultured Candidatus Saccharibacteria bacterium | reverse complement strand
CAAATATATCAATTAAAAAATAACAAATAGCGACTCCAATCTACGAATGGCATCCGAATCTACGAATATTGGTAGATTAGTGTGTGATTGGTAGATTAGTGTCGCCTTAATGAAATGTCTAAAATACTTGGTATAGATCTCGGCACTACAAACAGCGCGATGGCTGTGGTTATTAATGGTGAGCCGCAAATTATTGAAAACAAGGAAGGGGCGCGGACTACGCCTTCCATGGTTGCCATTTCAAAGGCTGGTGAGCGAGTGGTGGGCGTTTTAGCTAAGCGCCAGGCCATTACCAACCACGAAAATACTATTTTTTCGGTAAAGCGTCTCATTGGCAGAAAGTTTTCTGACAAAGAAGTTCAGCGCGATAAAAAGAATTTGCCTTATCAAATCCGCGAATCCGCTGATGGCGGAGTTGATGTAAAAATGTCCGCCCAAAGCGGATCCGCCTCTGGCGGAGGCGAAAAGTGGTATAACCCCGCGGAAATTTCGGCTATGATTTTACAAAAATTAAAAGCTGATGCCGAAGCTAAACTGGGCGAAACAATTACCGAGGCTATTATTACCTGTCCAGCGTATTTTGACGACAGCCAAAGAAAAGCCACTAAAATTGCCGGAGAAATTGCCGGGTTTGATGTAAAAAGAGTGATCAATGAGCCGACGGCCGCGGCTTTGGCATACGGACTTAATAAAAAGAAAGATGAAAAAATTATTGTCTATGACTTTGGCGGAGGAACCTTTGATATTTCTATTTTAGATGTGGGAGCTGACACCATTGAAGTAAAAGCTACGGGCGGCGATACGCACTTGGGCGGCGACGACTTTGACCAAAAACTGATGGAATGGATTGTCGGTGAATTTAAAAAAGACAATGGCATTGATTTGCACAAAGATAATTTGGCTTTGCAAAGAATTAAAGAAGCATCAGAAAAAGCCAAAATTGAGTTGTCTAGCAGCTTAGAAACGGAAATTAACTTGCCGTTTATTACCTCCGGCGCCGACGGTCCAAAGCACTTATTGCAAAAATTATCCCGCGCGCAGTTTGAAAATATGGTCGGTGACTATATTGCCAACTCCATAGAATTAGTAAAGCAAACACTAAAAGAAGCGGGGCTTAAAGCGGATCAAATTAACGAAGTAGTGCTGGTGGGTGGGCAAACCCGTATGCCAAAAATCATTGAAGAGGTGAAAAAACTGTTTGACGGAAAAGAACCAAACAAAGAAGTTAACCCCGATGAAGTAGTAGCCATCGGCGCAGCCATACAGGGCGGAATTATGCAAGGAAATGTAAAAGATGTGCTGTTGCTTGATGTGACGCCTTTGAGTCTTGGCATCGAAACCATGGGTGGTGTAAATACCGTGCTGATTCCAAAAAATACGACGGTGCCAACGGCAAAAACCCAAGTGTTTTCAACCGCAGCTGACAATCAGCCAAGTGTGGAAATTCATGTTCTGCAGGGAGAAAGGCCTTTGGCGCAAGA
>CAYJVF010000063.1:0-1325 GCA_964373565.1 uncultured Candidatus Saccharibacteria bacterium | reverse complement strand
CAGAGAAGACTCTGCGTGAAATCCCAAATGACAAACCACAAATCACAAACGAGATGAAAACCGAAGCCGAAACTAAAATTTCAGCATTGAAAGACGCGTTGAAAACTGATAATGTGGATGATATAAAAGCCAAAACAAAGGAGTTGTCAGAAACCATGCAAAAGATCGGCGCGGAATTAAACAAGGCCGGCTCGCAAACTCCGCCAACAGGCGAGCAAAAAGCAGAAGAGAAAAAAGAAGAACCAAAAGCGGACGAAGGGGAGTTTAAGGAGAAGAAATGAAGCGATCCTAATCTACGAATGACATCCGAATGATCCGAATTTGAAAATTTGTAAAAAAAGACGGGCCAATATTGTTATGACCCGCCACGCTGTGATTCCCTACACCTTTGTGTGGCTCCGAAGATAGGAAATCAATACTTTTGTAATTTTATTCATAAATTATTCATAAATCTTAAATCATATATCATAAATTACGATTATGGACTACTGCGAAATTATTGCGTTGCCATGCCGTAGCTTTAGCGAAGGGTGGTTTTACAAATCACGATTTAGGAGTAAAATAAAAATATGTGAGTAGTCCGTTACTCATATAATTCTGTCTTCGGTCAAAATAAACAATTTACGAATCGTTTACTTTTTCCTCAGTTGAATTATAATTAACAAACATTAGAACACATGAAAAATAAAATAGAAAAAATTTATCACTACGATGCTATTTTTGAAAATAATGGAGAAGGCTATACAGTCACCGTTCCCAATCTTCCGGGCTTGGTTACTGAAGGAAGCAACCTAAAAGAGGCTAGGGAAATGGTAAAAGATGCTATCCGTTGTTATATTGAAGCGTTATTAAAAGATAAAATAGCGCTACGCAAAACAAAGAAGGAGCATGTTAAATTGGCTATATAATCATGCCAAAACTTCCCCGAATTCCTTCGTTATTAGTGATCAGGGCGTTAAGGCGAGGGCATTTTTATGAATACCACAGTTCTGGCAGCCATATTCAGTTGCGCCACCCCGAAAAACTACATTTACGAGTAACCATTCCATTTCACAGAAAAGATCTCAACCCCAAAACTTTGAAATCAATTATTCAGCAAGCGGAAATGACGGTCGAAGAATTTATAAATTTACTGTAGATATGTAAAAAGTGAAAAAATGAAAATTACATACGATTCAAAGTATAATATTGCTTATTTGTCTTTGAGGAATAAAAAGGCAAATAATGTGTCAACTATTTCGCTTAGCGATGAAGTGAATATTGACATCGCCCCCGACGGCGTTATTTACGGTGTTGAACTTTTGAATGCAAAAAAACAACTGCAA
>CAYJVF010000062.1:0-2951 GCA_964373565.1 uncultured Candidatus Saccharibacteria bacterium | reverse complement strand
AATAGTGATATTGAGACTTTCAAGAAGCGCCGGTCCGCCGACCATAACTTCTTGTTCTCCGATCATTGCTCTTACGCCCTTGCCCTTGATTGCTTCAAATTTCTTTGGATCTTTGAGCGGCAATCCTTGCTCTTTTGCTTTTGCAACTACGGCGCGAGCGATGGGATGCTCTGATAGAGCGTCAAGGGAGGCAGCTAGTTGTATAACCTCATCTTTGGTATGCTTGCCCGCCATAGCGTTTGCGCCGGCGGGGTTGCCCGCGCTCCATACATCCACAACACCGAATTCTCCTTTTGTAAGGGTTCCTGTTTTATCAAATAGCACCGTATCGACGGTTCGCGCCGCTTCAAGGGCAATACGCTGTTTCACTAAAAAGCCATTCTGCGCCGCTTTGGTGGTGGAGATTGAAGCAACGAGTGGCACGGCAAGTCCAAGCGCATGAGGACAAGCGATAACCAGCACCGCCACCAGCCGGGCAACCGCAAAGCTCACTTCAGCTCCGGCTACAAGCCAAGCAACAAGGGTAATAATACCGCCGCCGACTGCGACTACGGTAAGATAAAGAGCCGCTCTATCAGAAAGAATTTGAAGACGCGATTTTGATGCCTGCGCCTCCGCCACCAAACGCATAACACCGGCAAGAAATGTCTTTTCGCCGATATTTGCAACTTTAATTTTCAGCGCGCCGTCTCCGTTCGTCGTACCGGCAATGACCGCGCTTCCCTCTTTTTTAGAAACAGGCTTTGACTCTCCGGTAACCATTGACTCATTTACATCAGAATCTCCATCAATGATAGTGCCGTCGGCGGGAATCTTGCCACCAGGTTTTACTAATACTAAATCACCCATTCTTAATTCCGATAATAAAACTATTCTTGTCTCTATTTTGAATTTTTCATTGTCATTTTGATTTTTGATTTTTGAATTTTGAATTATTATCTCCGCCATGTCGGGGAGTAATTTTGACAATTCTTTGAGCGCGCCCTGCGCGCCGGAAACCGCTCGCATCTCAAGCCAGTGGCCCAAAAGCATGATGGTAATTAAGGTGGTGAGCTCCCAAAAAAGAGTTTCGCCTTCAAACGCCCCGCCTCCGCCAAGGCTACGGCGGGCAAACGCATAGACGCTCCACAGGTAAGCGGCAGAAATAGCGATGGCGATAAGCGTCATCATGCCCGGCAACCTTCCTTTAATCTCGCGCCATGCCCCGGCAAGAAACACCCAACCGCCATAAAAAAAGACAATTGATCCGAGAATCAAGGGAAGATAATCCGAACCGAAAAAGGCAGGAGGCGACCATTTTCCGCCGAAGGCGGATCCGCTTATGGCGGAGAAAATAATTTTAGTGACATCGGCATAAAGCACGACCGGAATAGTGAGAATAAGACTCACCCAGAATTTTTTAAAAAACATGGCAGTGGAGTGTCCGGCGTGTTTACCCGCACTGATCGCAGTAGAGGTGTCATGCCCCCCATGTCCAATTGCCAATTTTTTCTTTTTTGCGGACACTAATTGCATACCGCATTCCGAACACATGCCAGGTTTATCCTGCATAATCTCCGGATGCATGGGACAAGTATATATAATCCCCTCTTCTTCCTTCGCGGCATGATGATTGTGTTCCATATTTATTTTATTCATAGCGGAGCTCAATTTTGTCCTTATCTTGCATGGCGTAATTTTCTAATTCAGTATTGTCCTGCCCGTTGACGGTCATTTTTATATTCGCGCCGAATGAATTAATATCTTTGTTCCATAGTCTAAAAAAGCGGCCGAGCTTCAAGTCGTCTTTGCGGACAACGCCTTGAAATTCCAGATGCAGGACGCCGCTTGAATCGTGCGTGTGGATGGGGTTATGCGCCGCGCCAATGCCGAGGTTCGCTGGTATTTCCTGTTTTTCTCCTTTGACAAAAATCTTAAGTTCGGGGTGCCAGTGCAAACCGTTTCGGGAAATAATCTCTTCTTTAAAAATAGGCGGACGGGTCGCAAAATACCAAACAAAACCGCCGATAATGAGAGCGGCAATTCCTCCATACAAAAGATAGCGGCCGATTTTCTTTGGCGTTTCGCTTAATACGGCTTTCCGCGTTTCTTTTTTCCGCGCTTCCTCCTTTTGTCTTTTCTTTAATTCATAGAGTTCTTTGCTGCTTAATTTTTGCTCGGTTAATTTGTTGTTATCTAATTCTTTCATATTAATTTATTTTGAATAATAAATGATTTCTAATTTTTTAGTTTTAAGTAAAATATCTTGTCATTGTAATACTAACATTTTTCAGACACGCGGCAAATATAGTCAATCAGCTGACCTTTATCTAAAAATCCGTAGGCGGGTTCTTTTTGGGCGCCCGAAACCGCAAAGACAAACGTTGGAACGCCGGATACTTGGTATCGCTCCGCTTCTTTTTGGCAATCCATCACTTGATACAACTGGGCATAAAACAGGTCGCCATATTCCGGCAGTATTTGATCCAGCACTTTATTTTGAGCAACGCAATAAGGGCAGGTTTCCGACTCAAAAATCTTAAATGTTAATGTGGCGCTGGGATTGCCGGCTTTTACGGACGGGCAGGATTTTTCGCCCAAGTTCACTCTTTTAGCAAATTCGGCTACCACTACCCTTGGCGGCTTAGCGCCAGCTAATTCAATTTGAGCCAAATCTTCTTTGGCGTTTTTAATTTTTAGATTAAGGTACACATTAAAAGCTACAAAAGCCACAATAAACAGCACCAGCGCCAGAGGGATTTTTTTAAATAACGGTTGGTCTGTCCAAACAATTTTCATAACTATTTTACTTCGGCTCGGGCGAGGCGAAAAGGAGGTAAGGAAACTTTTTGCCAGCTCGCCGTCGGGAGGAGTTTTTTTATGCAATTTCAGTATAACATCTTATAAATCAAAACTTCAAATTTTTGAAAATAAAAAAACACCTTTTTCGGTGCCAAAATGATTCAGCCCCA
>CAYJVF010000061.1:0-3017 GCA_964373565.1 uncultured Candidatus Saccharibacteria bacterium | reverse complement strand
GGGTCACTTTATTTGATTTTTTTGTTATTTTACTCCATATTTTTTTTGGGTTTTTCGTAAATTTAATTTTCGGGCGGGGCGGCCCCGCCCGCCGCGCCGCTTTTAATATCTTCCAACTTATCTTTTGTGGTAATAATGGCCAAGTCGCAAACTTCGGCAACTTTTTTGCCGATTTGATAGTGAATTTGCGCTGATTTTGACCCAAGCTCAATCAAGCAAGGCATCACTAAAACGCGCTTCCCTTCAAAAACTGCTAAATATTCCAAGTCGGCAAAAACTCCGTCTGGATTTGAAGAATAAGATGAGTCAATAATATTTATTCCGTGAATTCCCCGTCTCAAAACGATTCCGGCCTGTTCTTGCTTTATATTTTGACAGGATAACGCAATTTCTTCTAGGGTCATGCCTAATTCTTTTGCAACTAAAATAGCGGCCAAAAGATTTTCAATATTATGCTTACCCAAAACTTGCACCCTAAAGCCTGCCATATTATTTTGGCTGTCTTTTACAATAAAATGAACGGATTCTTTTTCAACTGTTGCGCTCTCGGTTTTAATATCTGCCTCTATTTTATCACCTCCTACGCTATATAATTTTTTATTTCCAGAAAACTTTTTGTACAAATTAAGGCAGTACTTATTGTCTCCGTTTAGAATAATAACGCCGTCTTTTGGCAAACGCCCAGCTAATTCCAGACCTCCTTCAGCTGAAAGCAAATTACCCATAGAACCGAAAGTTGCCAAATGCTGTTCGTTCACCCCCGTAACAACGCCTATTTTGGGCCTCGCTATGTCGCATAATAAAAATATCCCACCTTTTTTATATGCGCCCATTTCAACGATGAATACTTCATGCTTGTCATTTAATTTATTTAAAATAGTGTTGGCAATTCCCATTTCGGAATTTTGATGTTCTAAAGTGGCCAATACATTAAACTTTGCGGATAAAATAGTTTTTAAAAATTCTTTTGTGGTGGTTTTTCCATAACTTCCAACAACGCCCACGACGATTAAATTTTTACACCTTTCTCTTTTTTTGCGCGCTTTTTTTAAAATACCGATTCTTGCCGCAACAAAAAGCGGCTGAAAAAATAAAACAATAAAAGAAATAATTAAGGGTATAAAAATATCAAAAAGCAAAACTGCTACCGCAAATTTATTTTGATCGCTGAAAGCGCTTGAAATAAAATTAAGGTAAAAAACCGCCAATGCGAATGAAACAACCATTAAAAGCAGTGTTTTGGATGTTAATTTTGGCTTTTTAAATTTTCCAAAAAATAAATTAAATAAAAAAGGCACGGCTTCCGTAAAATAGAGAAAAAGTAATGCGAAGAAAGCAATCTGGCTGAAAAAACTGCCTAATACGAAAAAACCGGCAATAATTATTTTTGTAAAAAACAAAAAATTAAAAAAAAGTTCTTTTCCCTTGGAGGTTCTAAAATGGTCTAAAAATCTGCCTACATGGTACTCTTTCAGTTGCCAAAGATAAACCCAAAAAAGCAGTGATTTTCCAACCCTTATTAACCAAAAAAAAGTTAAGATATTGATTAAAATCATAAATCTCGTTAGAGGTTTGGGCAAAAATAATTTTTAACCAAAAATTATTTTTGCTTATAACTTATTAATTACTTTGAATTACGTTTAAATAAAATAATTACCCGCTAAAAACTTCGTTTTACTAACACAAACTTCTAACGGGGTAAATTATCCAGTATTTTCTTTGCTAAAACTTCCGGACAGTTTGAATGAAGATTGTGTCCTTGGTCGGGAATTATTATAAGTTGCGAATTTTCTATTTTCTTTTTTATAGTATGGGTATTTTCTATCGGAGTTAAATTATCATTTGCCCCCCATATTATTATTGTTGGAACTTTCAGAAAATTCAACTTATGAGATAAATCATCTGTAATGACCTTTAAATAAATTTCTTTCATCATGCCTGAAACATAAGGGTAGTCGCTATTCCTAAAAAAAACTCTGTAAATGCTTTTCCTCAAAACTTCATAAAAAGGAAAAAAATAAAAAATTTTAAATATCTGGGAAATATTGTAAGAAAGTTTTTTTGATAAATTGACAACTCTTACGGCCGAAGCTGAAATTAAGAATAACTTTTTGACATTCTGGTTGTATTTTAAAGCAAATTTTGCGGCCAATGCGCCGCCAAATGAATGCCCCGCCAAATAAAAGCCGTTTTTTAATTTTGGAAAACTTTCCGAAAATGCCTTAAGCCATTCTACATAATTATCTATATTCCAGGCTTCTTTCGGCTCATGGCTTTTGCCAAACCCGGGCAAATCGGGAATAATTACTGTTAAATTATTTTCGGCCAGGTAATTTGCAACCCTCACCCATTTGTCAGAATTTGACCCCCAACCATGCAGGATAAGAATTGGGACGTCTCTGACCCCAATGATTTTATAATTTGTTTCTAATCCATTTATCAGAACTTGCTTTTCTGTCATTTCGCCTTAGGTTTAATTACCTTAAAACCAGTATATTTTTGCAGGACTTTTGGAATTTTCACAGACCCGTCTTTTTGCTGATTATTTTCCAAAATAGCAATTATTGTGCGTCCAATGGGGAAACCGGTGGCATTAAGCATGTGGATAAATTCTGGTTTGCCACTTTTAGTTTTATAGCGAATATTCAGACGACGTGCTTGATAGTCGGTAGTATTAGAAGCAGAACTTACTTCGCGGTACATATTTTGCCCTGGCAGCCAAGCTTCAATATCCATAGTGCTAGCAGATGGCCTAGACATGTCTCCCGTTGAAAGATGCACTACCTGATATGGAATTTTTAATGCCTGCCAAAGTTTCTCCTCAAACTCCACTAAAAACTTGTGCTCTTGCTCGGACTCTTCGGGGCGGGAAAAGCTAAATAATTCCACCTTATCAAATTGATGCACCCTAAGAATTCCTCTTGTATCTTTTCCATAACTACCAGCTTCTTTTCTAAAACAAGTTGAGAAAGCTATGGCTCTGTTGGGAAGCTCATTTTCTTCAAAAACTTCTCCTG
>CAYJVF010000060.1:0-3107 GCA_964373565.1 uncultured Candidatus Saccharibacteria bacterium | reverse complement strand
AAAAATCGTCTGAATGATGGTTTTTTTCCATGCAAATCAGGGTTTCATCAAAAACCGCTTAGTTTCTTAGGTAATAATTAAAAACCAAGCAATAATAGCAAGCCAAATGAATTTTGCCCCGTAACAACTTTTTTAATCATCTGGTAACTGAAATAGTTTGGTCAAGTTCTGCCGATGGCGCAGAAACGGTAATTCGGCCGGATTCTTCTTCTACAATTTTGTACCCAGTATCGTAGTCGCCCAAGCATTCTGTTTGATTAATTTGTCCATCGGACATAGCGCCTTGGGTAATTGAAGGATCTGAAAGCAAAACAGGCATATATTCGTCAACCAATAAATCGCATAGGTTTGCTCCAAGTTTGCTGATGGATTTTGAGGCGTCGGGTTTTTTTGGTATGCCCGGCGGCAAAACACCTTTGTTTTCAGAAAAATACTGGCCAACCGCATTTAGTATGGAATTGACATGGCTTAACCTCTGGGTGTTTCTGGCTTGGGCAAATTGCCTCGCCGGATTAATGGCAACAATTACAATGGTCGCCAAAGCGGCAATAATGCCAATGACAATTAAAATTTCTATCAAAGTAAATCCTTCTTGCCCGTATTTTTTATTTTTTTTCATAGATTTTTAAAAATTAATTTATAAAGCTTTGCGAGCTTGGAGCTCGCTTTCATTATACAATATAAATTAGCAACTTGCATCAAAGTTGGGGCATTCTTGAAGGCCGGTTATTTCAAACGAGGAGTTATCAACCGTTATCTTTAGATTAGTAAATGACTTATTGAAAATTCCCTGCGTTTTTATTATTTTATTACCGCCTGAATTAGAAACAGAAATAATAGCACAATTTTCTTTGCCGACAGGCACAATTTCATTTTCGGGGCTGTAAAATAAGTTTTGGGAAAGATTTAGTATTGCTTTATTTAAGCAAGAGACGGCCAAAGCAGAGCTTATTTCTTTTGATTCGGAGTCTAAAATATCAAATCTTGCAGAAAAACCGGCAAATCCCAAGCTTGTGGCAATGGAAATTAACAGGAATGTTATTACAATAACAGAGGTTATGGCAATATACCCTTTTTCTAATTCTTTTTGACTCATTTTAATATATACTTTTTAGCTGAAAAATTATGATTTTTAGGCGTTCTTAAGCCGAGTTCTTCTAAAGAAAATTCCATTTTAATTAGATTAAAGCCCTCTTTTGCAAAAAACAAAGAATCAACTTTAACAGAAGACGAATTCAAAATTAAAGCTTGTCCTTCGTTCCTTTTGACCATTAAGTTGCCTTCATTTAAGTAAAATTCCAATTTAACCAATTGGCCGCTTATATTTTTAATTATTGTCATTTTATCGGACTTATTTTCATTTGACGGGTCAATAATTTTTGAACCGGTCAGAGCCCAGTCCATTTTTCTTAGTAAAAAATTGGCTTCCGCCTGTAAAAATACTTGGCTTGAATTTTCTTCTGCGTTTTGCACAACTTGATAGGTCGCCGCCATTCCGCCGCCGATTATGATAACAAATAAAGCCAGATAAATTATCAATTCTATTAAGGTAAAGCCGGATTGTTTTTTTAAAATATTTTTCATATTACTATTCAATGGTTCCGATAATTTGCAGAGCTTTTTTATTCTCTTGAGCGACATACATTAAGTTGCCTTCGCAGTCTAAGCCGTTTCTGCCCGGTTTTTGGATGTTAATTGCCGAGTAAGGAGACGCGCTTTCTAAATTATTCAAATCCCAAACTTGAAGTTGAAAAAATCCTACATCAGAATCAAAAACGCCCAAGAAAGCCAAATTTTCCCTCACAATTATTGCATTTGCCGTAATGTCAGGAGATGTTTCAATGTATTTTTCGGCTGTTGAGGTTATATTACCCGGGTTAGAATAATTTAAAGAAAAAAACTGCGGTTTTTTGGCCGGATTGGCTCCTCCCTCGCCCAAGTATAAATTATTTGTATTTTTTGAAAGATATAGAGCTTGGCCTGACATGGTTATTGTATTGGGGCCGAAAGAACCCAATTGTCCAATAATTTTCTGGTCGGCGGCCGATACATCCAAAGTTATCAGTTGCTCTTGCGAAAGCGTCCCCCCATTATCGGGAACAGCCAAAAAAGCAACGCCATTTTTTACTGTTATGGAATTCACTTTTGTATTAACCGGATAAGAAGCCAGCGCAACGGGAGAGAGCGGATTTGAAACATCTATCACCCAAAATTCCGGACCCAAAGACGATTTGGTTAAACCTAAATAAACTTTTCCATTCTGGTAAAAAATGCTGTTGCCGACCGCGCCATCTCCTTGCGCCGTTAAATCTAAATAACTTACCAATGCGGGGTTTGAAGGCGTAGAAATATCTATTACTTGCAGTTGGGAAGTAGTGCCTGTATTAGCCACATAGGCGTATTTTCCGGCAACTTGAACGGCCGCCAAACCCGGACCGGTTTCTACGGACCCTAAAACCGGCAGGTTCAAGGCATTTGGATTTGAAACGTCAAAAATATAAAAATCGCGTTTGCTTATAGAGGGCGAGTTTGCGGTAAGATAAGCTTTTTTAGAGTACACATCAACATCAGAACCCTCGTTGTTGTCGCCTATATCAGCTGAACCGAGCAATATGGGGTTTTGCCAATTGCCTGACAATTGTTGAGCGCAGGTGTCTTGCCCCGACTCTACTTTTGTAAGCAGGGCGCTAAGGCTGACATACTGATTTTTTCCCGTTATGTCCCACGTAACATTGCTAGTGACTTTTTTGATATAAGGGTCTATATCTTCAACTTCAATGTTTTTTGTATAGATATCTTCTTTTAAAAGAGAAGTTGTTTTGACTGATTCAAAACTCAAAAGAGCCAGAACTCTGGCTTCTTCTAATAACTCTTTGGCTTTGTATAGCGCTTCTTGGCTGGTTTGCGAGCCTACCAGTATTGACTGGTTTGAAGCCAATAGGGGCAAAATACTAGAGAGCAAAAGGACTATTAAACCCATGGCGATTAACATTTCAAAAGTAGCCATAACCAATTTTATTTAGAAAATTGGAATTTTTAATTCCCAATTTCTAATAATACCTTGAATTACGAAATGCCAGAATAACTGCGAATTTCAGGTCTTTCCT
>CAYJVF010000059.1:0-3123 GCA_964373565.1 uncultured Candidatus Saccharibacteria bacterium | reverse complement strand
GCTTGTAGATAAACTTTTGGAACTTGGTTTTAAAAATATATTTGTACTGGATATTTCCGCCAATGCTTTGCAAAAAACAAAAACAAGGCTTGGAGAAAAAGGAAAATCAGTTATTTATATTGAAGCTGATATTTTAGAATTTGACACAGAATCTCGTTTTGATATTTGGCACGATAGAGCCGCGTTTCATTTTTTAACTAAAAAGGAAGACATTGTTTGTTATGCCAAAATTGCAGGCAAGTTTATAAAACCGAATGGCTACCTCATCATATCAACATTTTTTATAAATGGGCCCAAAAAATGTAGCGGGCTTGATATTACGCAATACTCCGAGGATTCAATAAAAAATATTTTTAGCAAAGACTTTAGCCACCTAAAAAGTTTTGAGGAAATTCATACAACTCCGTTTAATACAAAACAAAACTTTTTATTTAATTTATTCAAAAGAAAATAATATTTATGGGATTTGACTACACTACGACTACAATAAAAACTTTCAATGAGGCAGTTTTAAGCGTGCAAGACGAAATTGGCAAAGTCGGTATGAGGGTTTTGTATATTCACGATGTGCAAAAGGCGTTAACTGAAAAGGGTTTTGAACGAGAGCCATTTAAGATTATTGAGTTTTGCAACGCCAAGTTTGCCAATGAGTTTTTAAATAAGGATATTAAAATAGGACTTTTTTTGCCTTGTAAAATAAATGTGTATACTAAAAATGAGCAAACATTTATTTCTGGTATGCGACCGATTATTTTGACCCAGTTTTTCCCCCAAGCCGATTTGGGCGATAGACCACAAGAGATTGATCAAATAATTCAAAACATTATAAATAATTCAAAATAATTTATGAAAAAATTATTTTCTCTGACACTATTAATTTTGGTAATTAGTTTTGTTTTTTCAACTTTTTCTTTTGTCTCTAGCGCGTCCTCTGAAACAAATGGCGGCCATACTGAAAAAGAGGAAGTAGAGGGGAAGATATTTTGGGGGAAACTTCAAGCAAAAGAAATAAATTGTGAGGGGCTGTCTGACGACAATTTTCATTCTCTTGGTATGTATTTTATGGGATTAATGACTGGAAAATCCCACGAAACAATGGATACTATGATGGAAAAAATGATGGGTGAAGATGGTGAAAAACAAATGCACGTCGCTATGGGTAAGAGAATGAGTGGTTGCGAACCAAACGCGCCAATGCCTCAAGGTATGACAGATAGCGGTATGATGAATATGATGATGGGCGGTGAAATGATGGGAGAAAACAATTCTATGATGGGAAATTTTGGGACTAATTCTTTAATGGGTTGGTTTGGTTTCGGTTTTGGCTGGATACTTATGATTTTGTTTTGGGGTCTTGCTATTGTGGGCATTGTCACACTTATTAAATGGCTCACAAACCAATCTCGTAATACTCACGATCATGAAAAATCACCACTTGAAATTTTAAAGGAACGATACGCCAAAGGAGAAATTGACAAAAAAGAACTTGAGGAAAAAAAGAAAGATTTGAGCTAAACTTCTGTCTTTTCGTAGCATTTTTCCTTGCGGCCAATCAAATTATATGTATTTGAAGAAACGGGGTCAGCCGCCATTTTTTGTCTAAGAGAAATATTTTGTTGGAAATTAAAAACATCCTTACAAACTGGAGTTTGTAAGGATGTCGTGTATCATGCAGTTCGGAAAATAAAAAATGGTAAAATGATTTTATGGAAAATAAAAATATAAATGAATTCACTCAAAAGTTAAAGAGCGCAACAAAAGGCCGTTTTGTTGTGTATATTGACGCGGCAAATCTTGAGCGCTCTATTCGGGGTATGTTTGTCAGGCCGGATGATGTGCCCGACCAATTTAAGCATCGGCAAGCCGAAACGCTTTGTTGGTCTGTGGATTACAAAAAATTCAGAGATTTTTTCAAAAGCATTGGCCCATGTGGCGAAATCAAATTTTATACTGCTGAATTTGCCAGTGAGTCGCACCAAAAATTCAGATACTTTTTAAAAAAAGGTTTGGCATTTAAATTGGTTACCAAGCCGTTAAAAGAATACGAAGACCATACTGCTGACACTCCGCACCGCAAAGCAAATTTTGATGTTGAGATAGCTGTAGATTCCACATTTGCAATGAACGATTTTGACACCCTTATTCTTTTTTCAGGAGACTGCGATTTTGAATATCTGATAAAATTCTTGCGGGGCCAAGGTAAAATAGTCATTGGTTTTTCCCGTTCAGGTCATGTGGCAAAAGAGCTACCGCCAGCATTGTCGCACTACTTTGATGTCGCTAATTTTAGGTCATCATTTCTACGAGTTAAAGAAAAATTTAAGAAAGCAAAGAGTCCCGAGCCTTTCGGCCCGGGACTCCGCAGTTAATGTCATTAGACACTACTGCCTAATGTATTCTCAGTATAGCATAGATAAATTAAAAATCAATGAACTGTGGATAACTTTAAAACAAAGTCGAAACATTCATTGACTGGGCGAAGAAAGAGAGACTAAGTTTTTGGAATCTAATTAAATAATTCAAGGTAAATTATGTATTTGGATATTATTTTAATTTCTTTTGCTTTTGTGGCGGGCTTGCAGGCCTTTTTTGCGCCATGCAGTGTTGCTTTAATACCGGCGTATATCGGCTACTATGTCGGCAGGGAACAGAAAAAAATCGGTTATCTGCAAGAATTATTTTTTGGTTTTAAGGCCGGAATTTTTGCCAGCTTGGGGCTCTTGAGCGTGTACTTGGTTTTTGGTATTATCTTTGCTTTGTTAGGAAAAATCATCGCGCCTTTTATTTCTTGGATAGAGCTTGCCACCGGCGGAGTTTTACTTTTTCTTGGCGTGGCTACGCTTCTTGGATATAAGTTTGCCATAAAACCACCAACCATTATTACATCTTCAACTGGCGGAGTGTATAAAAAATTCTATTTGTTTGGAATTACCTACGCCTTTGGCGCTATCGGTTGCACCTTGCCAATTTTTTTGCTGGTTATTTTCCAATCTTTGGCTCAAGGGGGATTTGTCGGTGGATTGGTTAATTTTTCTGCATATGCTTTGGCAATGACCCTTTTGATGATAGTTTTTTCAATGATTGCCGCCATATCAAAAACTGCCATAAGCCGATTTTTGCAAA
>CAYJVF010000058.1:1659-3207 GCA_964373565.1 uncultured Candidatus Saccharibacteria bacterium | reverse complement strand
TGAATAAAGCATTATGAATAAAGATTTCGTTCGACCCATTGCAATCCCCATACCCCTATATACACTTACTACGCACGTGCGTAGTAAGTGTATATAGTGTTTATTGAAATACATTCGGCCTTTTTCCAAAATTGTCCGCAAAGAGAAGGGGCAATACCAATATTTTACCTGGATTTGACAATTATTTTTGTTTTTGATATATTAAAAATGGATAAGCAAGATGAGTGATTGCCCTTCGACTACGCTCAGGGTAAACCCCGAATGTAGTTAGGGGAGGAAAGTCCGAACTCCCTCTCGTAATAGTACGGGATAAAAAAGTAGCGGTTAACGACCGCACGCGGTAACGCGCGAGGTGCGAACAGTGACGTGCGAGACTGAAAAGTCGCGCACCCCGTCGTATGACGGGGCAGTTCCATAGTAATATGGAAATGAAACGGCTAAATCCTTACTGGGTGCAAGAACAAACCCTTCGACAAGCTCAGGGTAAAGCCTGGAAAATTCAGCTATGAATTTTAAACTTGAAGAGGGAGCAAAGTAGTTCGCCAGAGGTAAACAGTAATGTTTATCCCAGACAGATAATCACACCCCGCGAGAGCTCTGCTCTTTTGCGGGGAACAGAATTCGGCTTATAGCCTTGCTTATCTATTAAAAAATCGTCCCGATTTTATCGCGGACGATTTTTTAATTATTCTTACATTGCTTTTTTGTGAAAACTTTTCCCTGAATCCCTAAATATATTCTTTGCATCTTTAAGGGATTCTTCTCTTTGTAACTTCCTAATTATATCTTTAATAACCGAGTCGGAACTTTCGCCTCCTTCAAAAACTTTTTTATATAATGGCTCTACGACAGCAAACTTTTTTTTCTCTTCTTTGGTAAGATTGGCCTCTTTGTTTTTCAAATTAAAGTAGTTATCTCTTATTATATTTTCTACAGCATAAACTTGAGATTCATAGTCTATGCCCAACATTTCATAAGCGATTAAATCATCTGTCTCCCCTTCAGACACTTTAGCGTCTTGCCTTTCAAAATTCTCTGCCATTCTTTTAATCTCTTTACCATATTGATCGTCTTCACCATTGGCCTCCCTATTTTTGCCAATTTCTTTTTCAATCATATTTTTAAATATTAATAATACTACCTAAAAAAGTTTTTGATTGGCCGATTGGCTGTCAAGGGCTTCATTTACCAACCTGTCTGCTTCTTTATTTTTTTCTCTTGGTATTGCCTTAAATTTAACATCTTTAAAATCAATTTTCAAGTTCCATATTTCCATAAAAAACTTTTGTATTTTTTCGTCTTCCACTTTGTATTCTCCGTTCACTTGCTTTACTAGTAACTCCGAATCAGACTTTACTTCAACGACGCTAATTTTTGCAATTTTACCTCCAAAAACCGCCTTGAATTTTTTGAGAGCGAAAATAACCGCCCTATATTCAGCTTCATTATTTGTCAAGTTGTCACCCAAGTATTCGCCATACTCTTTTATAATTTGTTCTTTCTCGTTGCAAAAAACCACTCCGATAGCAGCCTTGCCCGGGTTCCCCC
>CAYJVF010000058.1:0-1559 GCA_964373565.1 uncultured Candidatus Saccharibacteria bacterium | reverse complement strand
TCTAAATTTTCGTTTTTTAATCTAAATCCCGATGCCTTTGGATGCCCCCCATAAGTTATCAGTAAATCTTCGCACGACTTCATCGCTTCAACTGAATTTTGGCCATCTTGCAAACTTCTAACCGACCCGCAAGACTCTGTGTCCATTTTTTTAAAAATAAAAGTGGGTTTTTGGTATTTTGAAGCAATAATGGAAGCCACGGGTCCGGCTAAAATTAATTTCCAAGCCGGGTCACCCTCAAAAATTATTATTTCGTCTGGATTTTTAGATAATCTTCTCTCCACTTCTTGAATTATGGATTTTATTTTTTGCTGTTTTTGGCTTTGTTTTGCAAATAAATCCTCCGCCATTTCCTTGCATTTTTTTAAAGAAGATTCTTTTAAAAGTTCGTAAGATTGGTTTTTAAAATCAGATGATTCGGAAGCGTTTAAGGCAGAAATGACTCTGGCATAGTTTCCTTGAGCCGCCTCCCCTTGCCCCAAAATTTCCAAAAACGCTTTCAGGCCCGGCCTGAATGTATTTTTTAAAGACCGCAATCCGATTTCAATAATTTCTTTATTATCTTCAATTTGCACCATCATATCAGAAATGGTAGCTAAAGCCGCCAGTTCCAGAAAGCTGTTTTTCTGGTTTCCCGAAATACTTTCTCCGATTATTTCTTTTGCCAGCTTGAATGTCAGCCCCGCATTGCATAATTCCTTAAAAGGATATTCGTCTCCCTTTTGCTTTGGGTCAATAACTATTTTGGCATTTGGCAAAACATCGGGCGGCTGATGGTGGTCAACAACTATCACCTCAAACCCCATTGAATTAGCAACTTCAATTTCTTTGTTGTTGGAAATCCCCAAATCTAAAGTAATAAAAAGAGTCGGCGCCTTATCTTTTAAAAGATCTAGCGCTTTTGAATTTATGCCGTAACCGTCGTTTTCCCTATCGGGGAAAAGAGCCATTTTTACCTCGCCTCCGATGCTTTTTATGGCTTCTTCTAAAATGACAACGGATGAAATTCCATCTAAATCGGAATCTCCATATAAAATAATTTCCTCGCCGTCTGCAACCGCTTTTTTAATCCTTTCGGCCGATTCAGTTAAATTTTTAATCTTATTTTTCACTATTTTCAAGCGCTTTAATGCCTGGCAGTTCTTCTCCGCCCAAATAAGCTAACATTGCTCCTCCGCCGGTGGAAACATAACTGAATTTTGAAACAAGATTTTCTCTGTCTATAAATTCAACTGTTTCATCTCCTCCAACCACTGAAAAAGCTCCGCTTTCAACTATGGCTTTGGCAATTTCCAAAGTGCCTTTTTTATGGACTTCGTCTTCAAATTTGCCAAAAGGACCGTTCCATATTATTGTTTTGGCAGTCAGAATCTTTTCCCTGAACATCTTAATATTTCCCTCATCAATATCTAAAGTTTCCAAATCTCCCATTGGCCCAATTATTTTTTCTGGATTTTTAAATTTTATATTTTTATCAACTATTTCTTTTTTAATCAGCCCACCGACAATAATAAAATCGGCTATTTGAGAAATTTCTTCTATAAATTTTACTTTGGTTT
>CAYJVF010000057.1:0-3222 GCA_964373565.1 uncultured Candidatus Saccharibacteria bacterium | reverse complement strand
TTACTAATGCCTAAAAAAGTAAAGCACAGGAAGTGGTTTAAGGGAAGGTCAAAAGGAGTGGAAACGCGGGCAACCGAACTTAATTTCGGCAGTTTTGGCTTAAAATCAATGGGCACAAAATGGATAACTTCCCGCCAAATTGAATCTGCAAGAAGGCATATTATAAGGTATATGAAAAAAGGCGGCAAAGTATGGTTAAGAATTTTTCCCGATAAACCCGTTACTTCAAAGGGAGAAGAGGTGCCATTGGGCGGCGGAAAGGGCGCTGTTCATCACTATGTTTTTGCCGTAAGACCCGGAAGAATAATTTTTGAAATAGATGGATTAAAAGAAGAAATTGCAAAGGAAGCATTGGAGGGAGCGGCTATAAAGTTGCCAATTAAGACAAAATTTGTTAAAAGGTGATTGTAATGCCAATATGCTAATACTGCGCCAATGATGCGAATGGGCGCGTAATATGGTCGTAAGTTAGCGTTATTGGCACATCATTTGCGTATTGGCATTATATTTATATGAGCAAGAAAAAATTACAGGGAATTATAATATCAGATAAGATGCTAAAAACAGTGGTTGTAAAGGTGGAAAGAATTAAAGAGCATCCTAAATACAAAAGGAGATTTAAGGTACACAAGAAATATAAAGCCCACGATGAAAAAGGAGAGTTTCATGTAGGCGATAAAGTTGTTATTGAAGAAACAATTCCAATAAGCAAAGATAAGCATTTTAAGGTAATATCTAAAATATAAGTATCGATACCAATATACGAATTTACTAATGATACAAATACGATAGGCGTGATTAGTATAATTAGTATTCATTAGTATATTAGCATCGATACCGCGAAGCGATTATGATTCAGTTAAGATCAATGTTAAAAGTGGCGGATAATTCCGGGGCAAGAATAGTTCAGTGTGTCAATGTTCCCGGAGGCACAGGCAGAAGATATGGCCAATTAGGCGATATTATTGTTGGCGCGGTAAAAAAAGCGGATCCCAGAAAAATTGTCAAAAAGCACGAAGTCGTAAAGGCTGTAATCGTAAGACAAAGAAAAGAATTTAAAAGGAAAGACGGTTCTTATATAAGATTTGATGATAATGCGGTAGTGATTTTGGGAGACGGTAAAATGCCAAAAGGAACCAGAATTTTAGGACCGATTGCCAAAGAAGTCAAAGACAATGGTTTTGAACAAATTGCCCAAATGGCGTCAGAGTTGCTATAGCAACTCTCGCGGAACCTCGCGGAAACCCACGCGGAAAAACGCGGAAACGTTTCAGCGTAATTCCGCGTAAGATTCCGCGTAATTCTGCGAAATTTTTACTTAGTAAAAATTATATGAAATTAAAAAAAGGCGACAATATATTAGTTATTTCAGGTAAAGATAAAGGCAGAAGCGCCAAGATTTTAAAATCATTTCCCAAGGAAATGAAAATTTTGGTTGAAGGAATGAATTTGAAAAGCAAGCATGTAAGACCAAAAAAACAAGGTGAAAAAGGCCAAGTTGTCAAAATTTCCCTGCCAATTGATGCATCCAATGTAAAATTGCTTTGCCCAAAATGCAAAAAACCCGTAAGAATTGGCTATAAAATTGTCCCGACAGAGTCGAGAATCCTCGATAACAAAGCCATCGGGAAAAACGGAAAAAAGTTTAGAATTTGTAAAAAATGTAAATCAGAAGTTTAGGGCGATCCTAATCTGAAAATTACATCCGAATGTTCCGAATACGTTACGTTATTTGGATAATTCGGATGAAGATTCGGATTATTCGGATCGCATAATTAAAATGGAAAAGTTAAAGGAAAAATATAATAAAGAAGTGGTGCCCGAAATGATGAAGAAATTCGGTTTTAAGAATCCCATGGCGGTCCCCAAAATAACAAAAGTTACCGTTAACAGTTCTTTTGGTAAAGAATCTGTAAGCAAAACCGGAAGCGAAAGAGAAAAAATGCAAGCCGCCATTTTGCATGATTTAGCTTTAATTTCAGGGCAAAAACCAAAATTGGTTAAGTCAAAAAAATCAATTGCCGGTTTTAAATTAAGACAGGGTTTGGAAATTTCAGCTATGGTAACTTTAAGAAAAAAAAGAATGTGGGATTTTTTAGAAAGGTTGATTTACCTTTCTTTGCCGAAGTCCCGCGACTTTAAAGGCATTAACCCAAAATCAATTGACAGGGGAGGCAACTTAAATATGGGATTTAAAGAACACATAAACTTTCCCGAAATTTTTACAGAAAAAGAAAAAACGATTTTTGGTTTGCAAATTACTGTTTCAACGAATGCCGGAAGTTATGAAAAAGGTCTGGAATTACTTAGATTAATGGGATTTCCAATAAAAGAGAAATAACGAATCCCACGAACCAAAACGAATTTCCACGAATCACGAATTTTAATTGTTCGCAATTCGTGTAATTCGTAGTTTGCAGAATCATTCGTGATTCGTGTTAATTCGTTTTATTAAAATGGCTAAGACTTCACAAATAGCATCAGCAAAGAAAAAACCAAAATTTTCCACTAGGCTTGTGAGAAGGTGTTTTAAGTGCGGGAGGAGGAGGGGATTTATGAGGGCATTTGGATTATGCAGAATATGCTTTAGGGAATTGGCAAATAAAGGCGAAATTCCGGGAGTAACGAAGTCGAGCTGGTAATAAAACAACGAATCAACACGAATTACTAACGAATTAACACGAATCACGAATAAAAAACTAGATTGCTTTACTTGTTGGCTCATAATGACGGATTATTCGTGAATTCGTGTTCATTCGTGGCGCCATAGCGCCCCAATTCGTGTTAATTCGTCAATAAAATGACTGATCCAATAACAGATATGTTAAATAGAATAAAAAATGCTTCGGCTGTTGCAAAAGCGGAAGTGATTTTGCCTTATTCAAATTTTAAAAACGAAATTGCTAATATTTTAGCTAAAGAAGGGTTTTTGGGAGAAGTTAAAAAAACTACCAAAGGTAAAAGTAAATTGCTTAAAATAAATTTAAAATACGAAACCCCGCAAAAGAGCGATGGTCTCGCGGGGCAGGCAGGGGTGCCGAAAATAGAAGGATTTAAAAGAGTTTCAAAACCCGGACAAAGAATTTATGCAAAAGTCCACGAGATTAAGAAAGTGAAAGGAGGGTACGGCATTTCAATCATTTCAACGCCAAAAGGATTAATGACTAATATTCAGGCCAAAAAAGCAAAATTAGGCGGGGAGGTTTTGCTGGAAATCTGGTA
>CAYJVF010000056.1:0-3226 GCA_964373565.1 uncultured Candidatus Saccharibacteria bacterium | reverse complement strand
TTCTATCAAATTTCTACCTCAAAATTTAGAGAAAATACCTCGAAAGCATTTCGTAGTTCAAATTAATTAAAATGATTGTAAAAATCATTATTATCAACGGGCTTATAGTTTCTGCCATACTCGGAATGGTTTATTTCGGGCAGCAAAAAAATTCAAAGACTTACGCCCAGGATTTTTATCAAAAATCCGTAGAAAGCAATAAATACGCAAAGTCTGCCGATGATTGGATTAAAAATACTTTTTATCCTAAGGCTCAACAAGAGGCTCAAAAACGCCAAGAAGTTGCGGGGGAGTCATTAAATAATGCCGCAGAAGACGCTAAAAAGGGCATTATAGACGCAATTTGGCAGTCCACGGTAGGAAATCTGGAAAAAGGAGTTGAAAGTTTTGCTAACGCAATTAGCAGTAAAAAAGATGATGTGATAGAAAGCGTCACCAATTCTTTTTGTCCGGCAAAGTAGGGGAGGAAGCATAATAATATCAAAAATTAAATATTAAAATAAAAATCGAAATAAAATGACAAGTTAAAATTATTTCTCGAAAAAGTAATTTACGGAAAAAAGGGGGGTGAAGTAGGATTTAATGGAAAATCTGTTGTGAATAACTATCCATTGACCTCGGCCAAGGGGCCGATTATCATAAGTGGTAGTGGTTCGCATAATTATAGTTAAGAGAACCAAAGCGTAGGTGCGCTTTGGTTCTCTTAACTACCTCCAAATTATGACGAAATTAACGATTTCGCATAATTTGGGCCCAATGATGTTTTATGAAAAAAAGCAATATTCCAATACCAAAGCATATTCCAGATTTTTTAGATTGGATTGATGTGGAAAAAGGATTATCATCAAAAACTCAGGAAAATTACGGCCGATTTCTTGAAAAGTTTTTGAAATGGCTTAAATCGGCCAAATTAGAAATCCTACTCCCCCACCAGCTCACCTCAGAACACATTTGGGACTATAGGGTCTACTTATCGCGCCATTCCCCCACCCATAACAACCAACCACTAAAGAAGATAACCCAAAACTACTATTTAATCGCTTTAAGGGCCTTTTTGGGCTATTTTGTGGCAAAAGACATAGTTTGCCTCCCTCCCGATAAAATCGCTCTTTCTAAGCCCGATAAAGAGAAAATAGTTAAGTTTTTAACCATAGAACAGCTTAATAGGCTTTTTACGGCCCCAGACATAACAAAACCTTACGGTTTACGGGACAGAGCCATTTTAGAAGCATTTTTTTCAACCGGCATGCGTATTTTGGAATTAACATCTTTAAATAGAGAACAAATAAAAATAAAATCAGGAACAGAAGATTTGGAATTGGGAATTGTGGGCAAGGGCGGGCGAGCGCGAACCATTTATTTTTCTAAAAGCGCCACACAATGGCTGGATAAATATATAAAACTTCGCGACGCTTCGGACGAAAAAGAAAAGCCACTTTTTTTAAATTATCATGGGTCGGTAAAAGGTTCTCGCCGGTTAAGCCCCCGCGCCATAGAAAAAAATTTGAAAAAATATATTATTTTGGCCGGTTTGCCCATTACCACCACACCGCACGTTTTGCGCCACAGTTTTGCCACTGATTTATTAACCCAAGGAGTTGACCTGCGCGTCATCCAAGAATTTTTGGGCCATAAAAATATTTTAGCCACTCAAATATACGCTCACGTTACTAATAAGCAACTGCGTGACGTACATAAGAAGTTTCACGGAAAAACTACGCATCAATAACTATTCGCCTATTCGCGCGAATAGGCGAATATGTCGCACAATAGATTTTGAAACAAGAAAAAAGCCCGGCGGAGATCCGTCGGGCCTTTGGTTTTTTTAGTCCATCTTTGTAGTCAGGCCACAGAATTTGGTGACGAAGTCGTGCCATTCTTGGCTTTCGACGCTTTGAAAGCACTGGACCCATGCGGATTTCAGCAAGTTATCGCTGAACGCCAATTCCCTGCCGTGCGTATAGACCAACGGCAACATGGTTTTTGCGCAGGTCCTGCCCCAAACAACTTTTTCGGCCTTCACTACTTCCGCCATATCCACCCCTGCGACAATGGGGGCAAATACCCCTAGTCCCAAATGATCAAATTCATGCATAATCCTTACAACTAGGGTGGTCTGGAATACATCCTGAGGCAGACTTTGGAGGTGTTGGGAGTTAGCCTTCAAGTCTGCGAATGTGTTCAGAAGACAAGGCACGAATATGGATATATTTGGCTCGCCATCCACTATCGCGCAAGCGAATGGAACCATTGTACCCTTTCCCAGGTACGGCAAGGACTCTAGCGAGACGTTGATCTTTAAAGGCTTTGGATATCGGGCTTTCATGGCATCCACATTCTCGTGGAATACCGCATGGACCGCAGGAAACATCGGGAAGCCATTATTGATGAGCCCGTGTATCTGTCTGATCACCTCAGCCCAAAACTCAGGCGTGTATCCTACTAGGTTCATTCCATTCCCCTTTCGTGGGTTGAAGGTTGAAGTTTGTTGGTCTCAAGAGCTATTTACATATTACTACGAATGATAGAATGTGTCAAACTACTTGTCGTCCCGATCAATTTAATGTCATTAAATTGATACGGGATCCCTTATTAAAATTTAAGTAAATTTTTATCGGGACACAATAAACACTCTAACATTCAATTGAATGTTAGAGTGTTTTCGGAACAAGAAAAAGCCCGCAACGCAGTCGCGCGGGACTCTCGGGAAGAATTATTTACCCGATTTGATTCTTAAGATCGTCAGCGTTTTGCTGGCTCTCGAGAATCTTATAAACCATTAACGCGGAGAATATCGCCGCTTGCGGTGCCATTATCTCTTCATTCAAATCATCAATAGCAGCCGCAAGCCCATTAATGAATAACAAGAGAAGTTGATCTTTTTTCCCCAATTCATCGATGAGTGCATCTATAGCGCCTGGCTTTTTTTTGATGGCAAGGTAGTGTTTAAATGAGTCAAAAATACCCTCCCTTAGCACAGGTAGCGGCATGGAGTGTTCCTTTCTGCTGGTGAAAAATAATTAGCAGCGCCGAATGGATAATATCATAAATAATTTTAATAGTAAATACTTGTCGCATAATTAGAAATTTGTTATACTGAATTATAAAAAAATATTATGCCCAAAAAAGATTTTAATATTGTAGAGTTGGCTAATAACGACGCCTGCTTTGACTTGCAATTTCGTAAAGATACGAAAAATAAAAGAACCGGCTCCCCCACTTACTA
>CAYJVF010000055.1:0-3353 GCA_964373565.1 uncultured Candidatus Saccharibacteria bacterium | reverse complement strand
TTATCCGAATACGTTATTCGGAGCATTCGGATGTTTATTCGTAAATTAGGATCGCTTTTTTTATTTATTTTGCCTGCCCCGTAGCAAAACCCGGTTTATACTACTGGGTAAATTTAAAGGTGGAAAGAATTTGGTTACATGCATTCATATTAATGCATGTAAAATCAAAATCTTGATTATTGTGCGTAGTAATAAAATGTTGTTCTCCTGCAAAAGCCCCCAAGTATTTAGTAAAGACAATGTTGCTAAAATAAACCGTTCCTTGGGGCTCGGTGATACTAAACGTAAATTTTGCAGATATATTCAGTATGATATCGGCCGGAACACCGTCTGGGCTACATTCTGTATTCTCGTTTTTATCACTACAAGCACGCGTATTATTCTCCATTAACACTTCAGTATTAGGAGCGATAAATTGTATAAGAATATCTTTATCTTGAGTATTGTTTCTTGCAGCCCAATTTGAGGGATACTTTACTTCAAACCCATATTCGTCATTTCTATACGTTTTCCAATCCTCTATCGACAAATCTTTGGCGGACGAGTCGACATTTCCATTTTGAGTATTTAAGTTTTGGATTTGTTTGTAATTTGTGATTTGTAATTTGGAATTTGCATACCAAAGGTATGCTCCTGTTCCCCCAACCAAAACAACCACTGCGGCGATGATGATTAAAATCCCAAATCTGGTTGATATTTTTTTCATATCATTAAAGCTTTATATTTTTCAAAACAAATTCTTTTATACTTTTTGCCGCCTCGTACGCCTTTTTCGCATCATCTAGGGTAAATTCTGTGTAGTCTTCGGGATATCGTGATGCAATATAAAATTGGTTTAAGAATACAGTTTCATCGCGCAATGTTTCAAATAATTGGTTCACGGTCTTACAGTCATCTATGAGTACTCCCAAATCGTGAACTTTTCTCACATGCAAATCATGGCAAGCCAAAAAACCTTTCAAATATTTTTCGCCAGCCTGCTGGGCATGAAAACAAATAGGATTAAAAGAAAATCTTTTTTCCTTCAATATAATTTCAATAAATTCCAAATCCTCATCACCGCGCTTAAACCATTTGTGAGCATACTCTGTTATCATATTAATGTAAAACCTTTAATTGTCTTGATGGAAAATGTATGATACTTTTTTCTTGCAAGGGATTATTATAAAGAACCTTTCCGTTGCGCATTATGTCTTCTATAAAAAGATTCTTGTACTCGTTAATGCTTTTTTCAACTTCTTCTGGGGTGTATACCAAAATATCCACCGCTTCGCCTTTGTTAAAAATAATACGACCCACATCTTGTGCCCTTTCTATCGTGGTTTTATCACTTTTTTTAACAATAAATAAATCAATATCACTGTCTTTGGTGGGATTTCCCCAAGCAAAAGAACCAAAAAGGATGATTTTTTCCGGTTGGTATTCGGTAACAATTTTATCAACAATCTCTTTAATTTTTTGTTCGGATGTTTCCTTGGTCATTTATTTTGCCTGTCCCGTTTAATTTTACGGAGTAAAATTATTTAACTGGGGTAAATTTAAAGGTGGAAATTATTCGAGTAAATATTATTTTTTCGTTATCGGTAAATTCAAGATTAAAATTATCGCCTTTCAGACATTCTTTCAGCATACATTCATCTTTTGCACATTTATTGAAAAGGATATTAAGTGACCCGCTGGTTAAAGGAATAAGTGCTTCATTTGAAATACAAACCTCGCCCATTCCAGTAAAGCCGCTTTGAAAAGTATAGGCTTGCTTATTATTTACAGTAACTGGGGCCAGGTTTTCCATTGAAACATTAGCCACATTTCCCTGTGCATTTTTAGTTTCTTGTATAAATGCTTCTGTGGTAAGTGGTGTATAAGAAATTCTTATGTTGGGGTATATTTCTGGATTGGAATACAATAAATCTATCATTTTTCCATAGACCAGATAATCTGTAGTTTTCTGTTCTGTAACGATTTCTTGAAAATAATTTTGAGGATATTTTATCTCAAATGAATATTTATTATTTGTATATGTTTTCCAATCCGCCGTTTGCGTATTTGAGCTTTGAACATTTTGAGTTTGATTGAAAATTGATAATTGATAATTGGAAATTAGCGTTGTTCCCCCAACCAAAACAACCACTGCGGCGATGATGATTAAAATCCCAAATCTGGTTGATATTTTTTTCATATTTCCTTTAGTATTTTTTCGATTTTTTCTTTTAAGTCGGGAATTCTTTCCGTAGCAATTTTGTAAATTAGCTTTAAATCAATCCCAAAATATTGGTGCACGATAATGTCTCTCATTCCGGCAATTCCCTTCCAATCGACATCAGGATAACTTTTTTTTAAAATCCGCGGGAATATTTTTTATCGCTTCGCCAATGATTTCCAATCTCCTAATGATAGCATCTTGAATGGTTTCTTCTATACGTAAATCCTGGACAGAATGAATGTTCGCCATATCGTGCTTTATTCTTGCAATGCTTTCCAAAATATGAAGCAAAAAAGTTTTTATCGGTTTCTTCTTTTTCATTTGAGAATAACTTTTTGACCTTCTAAAATATATTTTTTAAGCAAGTGGTGAATTGAATCGTAGGTTAAAAGGTCAACCCTTTTTTTCAATATTTTTTCCAATTCAAATTTCAGCCCTACTAAATCCAGTAAGCTTTTGTCATCGTGTGCATATTCTATTAACAAATCCACGTCGCTTTTTGGGGTGGCTTTGCCCCGCGCGAACGAACCAAAAATCGCCGCGCGTTTTACGTCATTTTTTATCAAAATAGGGACAATTTTCTTTTTAATCTCTGAAATAGTGGGTTTCATTTTTATTAGTAGATTAGTGTGTGATTGGTAGATTGGGGTCGCCTTATTTATTTTTTTAACAAAAACTTTTCCGGTTCCAAATCCAAATCAATAAATTCGTCAGCCACCTCTTTTAATTTTAAAGAAGTGCTCCTGCCAAAAGCCACAATCTCCACTCTTTTCCCTTGGTTTTTTAAATATTCGACTAAGGGAATAAAGTCGCCATCGCCCGATGTCAGCACAATCACATCTAAACTGGCTGCGGTTCTAATGGCGTCAATGACAATTCCCACGTCCCAGTCGGCTTTTTTGGCTCCCCCGTAAAACTCCTGCAAATCTTTTACCCGCGTTTCAATGCCCAATTTGCTCAAAGCATCAAAAAAAGGCTTTTCTTCGCCAGTTTTTGTGCGCACCACATAGGCAAATGCCCGGATAAATTTTCTGCCCGCCACCCCCTCTTTCAATACTTCCCCAAAATTAACTTTTTTACCATACAAATTCCTGGCCGAATAATACAAATTCTGCACATCAATCAGCACTTCAACTCGTTGTTCTTTTGA
>CAYJVF010000054.1:0-3388 GCA_964373565.1 uncultured Candidatus Saccharibacteria bacterium | reverse complement strand
GTAAGATAAAAAATCTTATGCAAAGCAAATACTGGATTTTCATAGTGATTATTTTCTTGGCTGTCCTGTCAGCTAATTTCGTTTATCCTGATTATTACAATAAATCCGTTGATTTTTTAAATTCCAAATTTGGCTGGCAATTGCCCCATTTTTGGCAAAGGCCCTATGTTTTGGGTTTGGATTTGCAGGGCGGCGTGCGCTTAGTTTATCAAGCCGATTTAAGCCAGTCCGCAAATCCTTCAGATGATATGGCAAAACTAAAAGACAGAATTGAAAGGCGTGGAAATCCTTTTGGAGTTTCAGAGCCCGTGGTTGTAATAGAAGGAAGCGACAAATTAGTTATTGAATTAGCCGGCGTAAAAGACGTTCAGTCTGCCATAGACACAATCGGCCAAACGCCTTACTTGGAATTTTTGGAACAAAGAACGCAATCAGAAACAGATGAAATTTTGGCAAAAGTAAAAGAAGTACAAAAAGCCCAAGAAGAAGGAAAAAATCCCACAGATATAAAAAATTGGCAGTTAGCTTTGCAAAACCCTTATTTTAAGCCGACAGAATTGACGGGCAAATACCTTTCAACCGCGAGTTTAGTTTTTAATCCGACAACCGGCGCAAGACAGATTGAGTTGGTTTTTAACACAGAAGGCGATAAGTTATTTGAACAAATCACAGAAAGAAATATCCAAAAACCCATCGCCATTTTTTTAGACGGAGCTTCAATTATTGACACAACTGGCGATGGTAAAATTGACAGCCAAGATTTATACGCTCCGATTGTGCAAGATAAAATAACCGGCGGCAAGGCGGTAATTACCGGAAATATTTCGGTAAAAACGGCCAATGAAATTGTAAAAAGATTAAAAGACGGAGCCTTACCCGTTAAAATCGGCAGTCCGATTTCCCAAGAAACCGTTGGACCCACATTGGGAGCCGTTTCTTTGCAAAAATCTTTAGCCGCGGGAGTGTGGGGATTTTTGGCAGTGGTGATTTTTATGGTTATTTTTTATCGTCTGCCGGGATTATTGGCATCAACTGCTTTGCTGATTTATGTGGCAATAATGCTTTCAATATTTAAATTAGTGCCCGTTACCTTAACTTTGGCTGGCATCGGCGGATTTATTTTATCAATTGGAATGGCCGTTGACGCCAACATTTTGATTTTTTCCAGAATGAAGGAAGAGATAAAGCAAGGCAAACAGTTATCTGCCGCAGTGGCAGAAGGCTTTGCCAGAGCATGGCCATCAATAAGAGACAGCAATTTCAATTCTTTGATTGTCTGTACAATTTTATTTTTAGTATCCACTTCTTTTATTAAAGGATTTGCTCTGACTTTAGCTATTGGTATTTTTGCAAGTATGTTGTCGGCTATCTTTATCACAAGGATTTTCCTGATGGTTTTTGTCGGTCCGAAGTTAGAGAAGTTTAAGTGGATTTTATAGTATCGATACCAATATACAAATAGTACTAATTATACTAATAAAAGTACGAATCTTTCGGTATTCGTATAATTAGTAAATTAGTATATTCGCATCGATACTCATTTATGTTTAATTTCACTAAATATTCCAAAATCTATTACATTTTCTCCGGTATTTTAATTATTGCTTCAATTACCTCATTGATTATTTTTGGCTTAAAATTTGGGATTGAATTTTCGGGGGGCACCAATATGGAAATTGAATTTTCGGAGGCGAGGCCAAATAACGAAGAATTATCTAAAAAGCTTTCAGAATTAAATTTAGGCGAAATATCAATACAGCAAGTAGGTCAAGCCGGGGTTAATTTTAGGTTAAAAGAAATTGACGAGTCGTCTCACCAGCAAATCATTTCTAAGGTCAATGAATTCTGGCCGGTTCAGGAAAAAAGCTTTCAGTTTATTGGCCCTTCAATAGGCAGGGAAATTAAAAATAAGACTCTAATCGCCATTTTATTGGCGCTGTTTGCGATAACCACATATATTGCATTTGCTTTCAGAAAAGTTTCAAGGCCAGTTACTTCTTTAAAATACGGATTAACCTCTTTGGTGGCCCTTTTTCACGACATACTAATACCATTGGGAGTCTTCTCGGTGCTCGGGCGATTTTACGGGGTTGAAATAACTGTTCCAATTATCGCCGCCCTTTTGACGGTTTTAGGTTTTTCTGTCCACGACACCATTATCATCTTTGACAGGATAAGAGAAAATATTTTAAAAGCCAAGGCAGAGAAGTTTTCCGAAATAGTGGACTTAAGCTTAAACCAGACGCTTGGCAGGTCTATTAGTACGGTAGCCACCACTTTATTTGCCTTGTTCGCCATCTTCTTTTTTGGAGGGGAGACGCTTAAATACTTTTCCTTGGCCCTAATAATTGGAATTTCGGCAGGAGCCTATTCCTCCATTTTTATTGCAGGACCACTATTGGTTACATGGCAAAAGTTATCCCTGTCTAAAAGGTATTGACATAACTTTATACATTTGCTATAATCTAAAAATAACATGCAAAAGTTAAATTACCCCCAAATTTACCAAAAGTTAACCAAGGGAATTTCGCCAAAAGTCAAAGGGATTTTTGACAAACGATTTGGCATAAACTCAGGAAAACCTCATACGCTTGAAGCTATAGGCCAAAAACTTGGTATAACCAGAGAAAGAGTCCGCCAAATAGAGGAGGCCGGTTTTAGCAATGTCAGAAAAAATAATAAAGAACTTTTGGGAAATCTTTTAGCTCAATTGACTTCTTACTTTGAAGGTAATGGCGGATTTAAGAAAGAAGAAATAGCCATAGCTGAATTGGGTGGAGAAATAAATAAGCCCCACATCTCGTTTTTGCTTGCCATAGGAGATCAATTCAACAGAGCTTGCGAAAAGAAAGAAAACCATGATTTTTGGTTTTTGAACCCCAAAAAAGAATCTGACATAAAAGGCACTTTGGCAAATTTAGCCCAAGACTTAAAAAATCACGGCGCTCTTTTAACTAAAGAAGAATTAATATCAAAGTTCGCGCCAAAATATAATTTATCTAACCAATCAGTTAACTCTTATCTTGAAGTTTCTAAAAAAATTCAAGCTACCAGCGATGGTAAAATTGGTCTTATTGATTGGCCGGAAATAAAGCCAAGGGGAGTTAAAGACAAAGCCTTTTTGGTATTTAAAAAACACCAAAAACCTTTACATTTCAGGCAAATAGCCGAATTAATCGGCCAGCTGGAACACAGCAAAGCCCAACCGGCCCATGCCCAAACCGTCCATAATGAATTGATAAAAGACGCGAGGTTTGTTTTGGTGGGCAGGGGAATGTATGCTTTGGCTGAATGGGGTTACTCTCCGGGCACCATAAAAGAAGTTATTGCCAAAACTTTGAAAGAAAAACCTCACTTGGTAAGTCAGGCAGAAATTGTCAAAGAAGTT
>CAYJVF010000053.1:0-3396 GCA_964373565.1 uncultured Candidatus Saccharibacteria bacterium | reverse complement strand
TATCGTCTTCAATAAGAAGTACTTTTTTCTTTTGCATTTCTATCATCATAAGTTTATTTTACCAGCCCGCTGTATATTAGTAAAGCGCATTATCCACAAAAAGTGAGAGCACAAGAAAAAACACTCCCTGCATATCTATTTTGGCGGGGCTGATTCATTCGTTCAGTTTTAGCTCCCTTAGTCGCCCTTCGGGCTTTGGCGGGCAGATAAAAAATATTTGCGCAAAGTGTATAATTACAGCACATTAAAAAAGCTTCGCATTAATGCGAAGCTTTTTTAATGTGCCGCGGGTGGGATTTGAACCCACACGAGCCTAAGCTCACATGATTTTGAGTCATGATCGTCTGCCAGTTCCGACACCGCGGCATTTACTTATTTTATCAAATTTCAGCAATTTTTCAAGATTCATTCCATGAGGCGTCAACTATTTTTTCTGGAAACTTTTGAACAATTTTTTTAAAGTTGATACAGGAAACTTTATGGACAACAGCCGGCCTGTGTTTTGCCACATAGGCTTTTACTTGGTCTTGCGGTTGGGGACTGCAACATTTGGCAAAATTTGCCATTATTCCTTTTTGTCCAGCTATGTAAATTTGATTAGGTTTTTTAGTGTTTTCTAATTTAATATCCCGGGATTTTTTAGATATTTGGACGATTTTATTTTTGATTAAAAAAGGAATTGAAAAAATAGCCGAAGGTATTTTTATTAAAGTGGCTCTTTTTACATTTATTTTTGCCAAGTTAGTTTTTACAAATTTCAGCCAGTCTAAAGAGGGCAGGCGTTTTTTATCCGTTATTATTTCAATTACGTCCCCGTTTTTTAGAGGCTGTGACAAGGGAATTATTTTTCCGTCTATTTTTGCTGATTGGCAATGATTCCCAATATCAGAGTGGACCGCATAAGCAAAATCAACAGAAGTAGATCCCTTTGGCAAAGAAATTATATCGCCCTTTGGGGTGAAGGCAAAAATCTTGTTTTCAAAAAAATCAATTCTAAAATTTTTCAAAAATTCAGGTATTTTTCCCGCAAATTCAAAACTTTCCTTATCTTTTTTTAAGTCAATTTTTTCTTTATAGGCCCAGTGGGCGCAAATCCCGAATAAAGCTTCTTTATGCATCTGGTCGGTTTTAATTTGTATTTCAGAAAGTTTGCCTTTTTCTAAAAAAACAGTTGTATGCAAAGATTTGTAGCCATTTTCTTTTGGCTTGGCAATATAATCCTGAATTTGCCCCGACATAGGCGGGTAGCGCTTATGTATTACGCCCAAGGCCTTATAACAGGCTTCAACATCTTTTACTATCAATCGCAAAGCAACTAAATCGTAAATTTTTTCAAAATCCAAATTATGTCTTTGAAGTTTTTGCCAAGCAGACCAATATGACTTTGCCCGGTGATCTATTTGCAAATATTTTATTTTTTCCTGCCTTAAAAACCTTTTAAATTGCGGGATGAATTTTTTGAGGTATTTTTCCCTCTCCTTATACTTTTCTTTTATGTTTTTTTGAAGCCAGTCAAAATTTGCTTGGTCAAGGTACTCAAAAGCCATATCTTCAAGTCGGGTTTTTATTTGGCCCAATCCCAGCCGGTTGGCTATCGGAACAAATATATGGATTGTTTCAGTTGCGTAAATTCTTTGTAAATATTCAGGAAGCTGTTTTATTTTTGAAAGTCCGTCAATCCTTGAAGCCAAGTCTATCAAAACAACTCTTACATCTTTGGCGATGCCCAAGAACATTTTCCTTAAATCATCGGCTTTTTGTTCCGTTAAGACATTTTCCTTTCTGCCTTTGTGAAAGGAATAATAAATTCTTTGAAGTTCCGAATTTCTATATACTATCTGGGACACTTCTTTGCCGAACCTATTTTCAATTTCTTTCAATCTGGAATCTTTTTGGCTTTGCAGTTCCAGCGCATCAAGCGCATCGTGGAGCATGCCCCCAGATATGGTAATTTCATCAAGTTTCATTTTATGCAAAATAAAAGCCACATTTTTTATGTGATCAATATAATAATCGCCGAATTTCTTTCTTTCCTGCCGCCCGTAGATTTCTTTGGCAAAATCAAAAACTTTCTCAATGAGCTTTGAGTTTTTTTTGTTTTTAATTATTTCCTGTATATTGTTTGGCATGTTCGCAGTTTTTATTTGAGCATTTTATTTTTTTAGATTTTGTTTCTACTAAGATTGATTTACACTTATCACAGAATCTATTTATTGGTTTGTCCCAAGTTGCCATATCGCAGGTAGGGTATTGGTCACAGCCGTAAAATATTTTTCCGCGCTTGCTTCTTTTCGCTGCCATTTTTCCGATTCGGATGGGCGCATTCGGATAATGTCCCGCTTTTGCGGGACTTTGCGCTATTCGGATGCCACATTTTGGGCAGGCAATATCCAGCGTTATGGCTTGCGCGCCGGCCCCTTCTTTTACAATGGATTCGGTGTGTTTGCATTCCGGAAAGCCCGTGCAAGCGTAAAACCGGCCAAAGCGCCCCATTTTATCTACCATGTCTTTTCCGCACTTGGGGCATTTTTTATCAGTTTTGATATTCAAATCTTCTTTGGGGATTTCGTCATATTTTTCTTTCAAATTTTTATCAAACGGGCCGTAAAAATCTTTGATGGTTTTTTGCCAGGTATCTTTACCTTCAGCCACTTCGTCCAGCTCTTTTTCCATTTTGGCGGTAAACTCAATATCCACAATCTGCGGGAAATTTTTTACCAGCATGTCGGTCACAATCGTCCCCATTTCAGTTGGGGCAAAGCGCTTTTGTTCATTTTTTACGATGTAATTGCGGTCTTGAATCGTGGAAAGGGTTGGGGCATAGGTTGAAGGCCGGCCGATGCCGTGTTTTTCCAGCGCCTTAATTAAGCTGGCTTCGTTATACCGGGCTGGTGGTTCGGTAAAGTGTTGCGATGGGTTTATTTTTATTAAATCCAAAATTTCTTTTTCTTTAAGCAAAGGCAAATCATTTTCAGAAAATTTCATCGGGTATGCCTTCAAAAATCCATCAAATTTTAACATCTGCCCGTTGGCGGTAAAGGTATACCCTTCGGCTTCGCTCAGGGTGGCGCTTCGAGCGCCAATTTCAATGGCGGTGGAATCAAAAATGGCCGGCGCCATTTGCGAAGCGATAAATCGCTGCCAAATGAGTGTATATAATTTTGATCGCGGGCCGTCTAATTTGGTTTTTAAAGATTCTGGTGTGTGGCTAACATGCGTTGGTCTGATAGCTTCGTGGGCTTCTTGGGCGCCCTTGCCGGCCCTGTAATACTGGACGCGCGAATATTTTTTTCCGTAAGCATCGGTGATAAATTTTTCAGCCGCGCTTAGTGATAATTGCGATAAATTCAGTGAATCGGTTCGATGGTACGAAATTAGCCCTTCCTCATACAATTT
>CAYJVF010000052.1:0-3511 GCA_964373565.1 uncultured Candidatus Saccharibacteria bacterium | reverse complement strand
TATCGAAGCTAAACCTTAAAATTCTATCAAATTTTTATTCAAAAATCTGCAATTTTCGCTTAAAAGCTTACTTTGCAAGAGGTATTATGAGATATTTTATTATTACAATTTTATTTTTGGGCGGAGCGATTGTTTTTCCTTTTTCTGCGCGCGCGCTTACCATCTCGCCTGTGAAAATGGAAATTTCCGGCGATCCGGGGCAGACCTTGCAGGACGAGCTCAAACTTTTTAATGAGCAGGATGAGACAAAAACATTTTATTCTTCCTTTGAAAATTTTGAAGCGCGAGGAGAGACGGGAGCGCCCTTTTTTCTTTCAGAGAAAGTCGGATTAGCGACTTGGATTAAAGCGCAAGAACAAGTCACCCTAAAACCAAAAGAAGAAAAAACCATTCCTTTTAGCATTCAGATACCCAAAAACGCCGAACCGGGCGGACACTTTGCCGCCATTTTATGGGGTACAACTCCGTCTCAAGCCACGCAAGGAGGTCAAGTGGCAGTCGGAGGGAGATTGGGCGTTCTCATATTGTTAAAGGTTTCCGGCGAAGTAAAACAGGGTGGCGGGCTTTTGGATTTTGGCGCCCAAAATAAATTTTTCAGTTCGCTTCCTATAACTTTCGCCTATCGTTTCAATAATACCGGCGGCGATCGCGTGGTGCCTCAAGGAGAAATTAAAATAAAAAATTTATTTGGTTTTACTTCGGCAACCATTCCGGTCAACAAAAAAGAAGGGAGCGTATTGCCCGGCAGCGCCAGAAAATTTGAAGTGTTATGGGGTGAGGAATTGCAGAAAACAGACGGCGGCGAGCAGTTTGGTTTTTTTGAAATGGCGGGAAAACAATGGAGTGATTTTCATTTTGGCTGGTATGCCGCGCATCTTGACCTTAATTGGGGCGCTACGAATCAAACCGCAAACGCCAGTTACAGCTTCTTTGTCATTCCCTGGCAGTTGCTCCTCATAATTCTCATCATCTTGGCAGTGCTTGGATTTTTAGGGAGAATTGGACTTAAAAGATATAACCGTTGGATTATTTTTAAGCACGCATCATGAGACGCGCATCACCAGACACGTATCACCAGACACGTAACACAAAACACGAGACATGAAACACGAGGCATTGAATCGTGAACGTGATATGTATAATGAATGTCTTACTTACTTTATTCCTATGCCAAAGAACCTTCCGACTTAGAAAAGCCGCATCTTTTAGATTTTGGCGCGGGAGTTTGCTTTTCATTTTTGTAAATCTTTTATGGGTGGGGATGCCCCAACCTCTTTTTGCCGTTCAAGGAACAATTGATATTACTGCTACAGTTCCTAATCTTTGCGGCAATGGCGTCATTGATCAAGGCGAAGAATGCGATGGTTCTAATTTTGCGGGGCAGACATGCGCGAGCCGCGGTTTTTCCGGAGGCTCTTTAAGTTGCAACACCAATTGCACCATCAATACTTCGCAGTGTACTTCGGGCGGAGGGGGCGGCGGAGGGGGCGGAGGAGGCGGAGGAGGTTCAGCAGCAAGTGTTGTATTTTCAGGCCGCGCGTATCCGGGAATGAAAGTTACGGTCTTGAAAGACGCGCAAATTGCCGCTCAAACCACTGCTGATTCGGCGGCAAATTTCCGCGTTGTAAGTTCAGGACTTTCCACGGGAAGTTATACTTTCGGGGTCTATGCCCAAGATGGTCAAGGGAGAAGATCTTCTCTTCTGACATATCCTGCAAGCGTGACTTCCGGCGTCGCCATAGAAATCGGCAGTATTTTTATTGCTCCCACCATTTCAGTGGATAAAAGCGAGGTGAAACGCGGAGACAACATCGCCATTTTCGGGCGGAGCGTGCCCAACGGAGAAATTACCGTTGCCGTAAACTCTGACCAAGAATTTTTTGGAAAAGTTGCTGCTGATGCGAACGGCGCGTATCTTTACAACTTTGATACTGCCCGGCTTGAAAATGGCCAGCACCTTACCAAGTCAAAAGTGGCAGTCGGAGGAGCAATCAGCTCGTTTGGTAAAACCGTCAGTTTTGCGGTCGGCTCCAAAAATGTCGCGGCGGTTCCGGTCGGGTTGCTGAAGGGCGACACGAATAGTGACGGGCGAGTTAATCTGGTTGATTTTTCTATTGCCGCGTATTGGTATAAACGCCCCTCGCCGCCAGCTTCTATTGATTATAACGGAGATGGGAAAGTTGATTTGATTGATTTTAGTATCACGGCGTTTTATTGGACAGGCTAATAATCCACTAATGGCAACGAATTTATGACGAATACCAACGAAAAAATACTGTATAAAGATTTGTCCTATAAATTACAAGGGCTATTCTTTGATATTCGCAATGATTTAGGTTCTGGACATAAGGAATCTATTTATCAGAAAGCGCTGGAAAAAGAATTAATCGCCGCTGGAGTTAAATTTATTAAAGAACCATCTATAAAAATTTATTCTCAAAAGGGAGAATTTCTTGGATTATATCGTCCGGATTTTCTTATTGAAGATAAAATTATTATTGAATTGAAGGCGGTAGAACATATTTCAAGACAAGAAACTGCCCGTGTTTATGATTATTTACGAAACAGCAAATATGAACTTGCTTATCTTGTAAATTTCACTTCGTCAAAACTCTATATGAAGCGCTATATTTTTACTAACGAGAAAAAACCATGGTTTGGAAAATAATGTATAATCCACAAATGGCATATAGTCCACGAATGGCACGTAGCCCACGAATAGCGACGAATTTAGAACGAATGGCAGCGAATCGATTCGTGGCTATTCGTTTTGTTAAAAAAATTAGTTGGTATTCGTGGATTATACTATTTGTCGCAATTAGTGGAATATTATTCGGTGGCATTCGCGGAGTACAAGCGGCGGAAATAAGTTTTAATCCTTCAACATTAGAAATCGGTATTGGTCAAGTTCTTCCGATTAAGGTTTTATTGGATACCGACGGAGAAAATATAAATGCCATAGGCGCGGAGATACAATATCCTCAAGAATTTTTGAAGTTAAAAGATTTAAGTGAAGGGAATTCAATAGTTAATTTTTGGGTTGATAATCCGCGAATAGCAACGAATAAAGATACGAATAGTAGCGAAATTATTTTCAGCGGCATTATCCCCGGGGGATATCAAGGTAAAGACGGATTACTGTTAACTTTATATTTCGAAGCTATTAAAGAGGGTAGGGGAACAATTTCTTTTTTAGGGGGAACACGAATACTTTTAAACGATGGCAAGGGAACAACAGATGGCTTAAAAACCAATAGTTTAGAATTTGTTGCCATTCGTGATAAATTCGTTGCCATTAGTGGATTACCCCTTAAAGATACCGAGTTGCCAGAATCATTTGCGCCGGAAATTTCCAGAGACGAATTAGTTGCCAATGGTAAGTGGTTTGTTGTTTTTGCTACGCAGGATAAAGCTTCGGGCATTGACCGTTATGAGATAAGGGAATCCCGCCAGAGGTTTTTTGCCATATTCCAAAGATGGTCTCAAGCAGAAAGCCCGTATATTTTGCAAG
>CAYJVF010000051.1:0-3542 GCA_964373565.1 uncultured Candidatus Saccharibacteria bacterium | reverse complement strand
CTTTCACCGAAGGTACGGGCACTGTAACATTTGACATTACTGGTGGAACAATAAATTCTAATGAAGCATTTGAGAATATTACAATTAATCATGCTGGCACAACAACCATTGGCGCCACATTAACTGCTGAAGGGACGCTTACACTTACACAGGGAACATTGGACGCCAATAATAACAATTTAAGTTTAGCCAATTTTTCATCAAGCAATTCAAATACCAGAGCTATTAGCATGGGTACGGGAACATGGACGCTATCGGGAACCGGAACAGTTTGGACCATCGCAACCACCACTAATCTTACTCTTACAGAGAGCACTTCAACTATTGCCATTAGCGACACTTCCTCAACATCAAAAACATTCACGGGCGGGGGAGAAACTTTTTACAATCTTTCTATTACCGCATCGGGAACCGGAGCAGTAATTGTGCAGGGCTCTAACACATTTAATAATTTTACCATTAACCCGCCAAAGACCGTAACTTTTACCTCTTCAACCACTCAAACGATTAGTGGCACATTCTCTTGCGCGGGCACTTCGGGAAATTTAATTACAATTAATTCCTCAAGCGCCAGTACCGCCGCAACTTTATCAAAAGCCTCTGGTACCGTTTCTTGCGATTATTTAAATTTGACTGACTCGGCCGCTACGGGAGGAGCTACTTGGAATCCGGGCACCAACTCCACAGATAATGGGGGAAACTCCGGCTGGCTTTTTAATGTTGCTCCTTCTATCTCAACGGGTCCTTCTGACGGAGGTTCGGTTGCTTCTGCTCCAACAAATGCCGGAAGCAATGTGACTTTCACAGCTACCGCTACCGATTCAAATGGGGACAATTATTATCTTGCCATTTGCAAAACTAATTCAGTTACTCCTAATAACAATGCCGCCCCAAGTTGCGGGGGAGGCAGTTGGGCAATTTCTTCTTCTACCGCTTCGGGATCTCAAGCTTCGGTAACCTATACGACTTCAGCCTCTGATTCTGAAAGCAATATTTGGTATGCTTTTGTTTGCGACCATGATTCAGCATCCTTGTGTTCATCGGCGTCGCAAGGTTCTGGCAACAACGGCTCGCCTTTTGTTGTAAATTATATTCCTACGGTTTCGGCTTTGGGGCCATCAAATTTAGTTGACGGTTCAACCAGCACAGATAATACGCCATCTATTAATTTTGATTTAGCCGACACCAATTCTTCTGACACCGTAAGATATCAAATACAAATTGATAATAATTCTGATTTTTCTTCTCTGGTGATTGACTATACTTCTTCTTTGGCGGCTAATAGGACGGCTATTTTTACTGTTGGACAATCTGCTGGAACGGGGACTTATACTGAAGGCGCGGAAAATCAAACTCTGTCAAATGACTCGTATTATTGGCGAGTTAGAGCAATTGATAATAACAGTTATGCTTCTTCATATTCAACGGCTAATTCGGGGGGAGTTGCTTTTGTTGTATTTGTAGCCAGCGCGCCGGCAATAAGTTCTAGCGGTTCTATGATAACGCTTATTGAGCCGGAAAACGGTTTTCAGATAATTATTAATGACGATGATCTAAAAACCACTTCAAGAAAAGTTGCTTTAACTTTAAGGGGAGGTTCTAACACCAATCACGTTTATATTTCAGAAGATTCAAGTTTTTCGGGCAATACAAGGTTTGATTACAATCCTTCTATTTCACAAAATAAAATTAACTTTGAATTATCAGATAGAGCAGGCACTAAAATGGTTTATGCAAAATTCTGCCACCAGTTTGAAATATGCTCAAAAGTAGTTTTTGACTCAATAATTTTTGAGTCTTCTGTCGCGAAAATCATAAAGGATATAATTAAAGAAATAATCCAGCCAAAACCGGAAGATAAAAAGGAGCCTTCTGTAGAAGAAACATTGCCCAAAGAGGCGCCGCCCGCCCTATCTGGCAATATAGAATTACAACTTACTTATACGATTGAAAATAAACCGTTAAAATTATTCACCCAGGCGCCATTGTCGCCGAGAATTAGGGAATTGGCAGAAAAGTTTCCGGAATTGAAAAAAACATTCAATCAAGTTGGCATTGTCAATATGGCAAAGCTTGAAAAATTAAGAAATGTTACATTAGTTTTGCCCGGCTTGACGGAAAGATTAGGCTTGCCGTCTTCCGAATTTGAATCGGGAAAATTAACTTTGCCAAGAGGCATTCCATTGGCAAATCTTTCCGTAGAATCTAAAAAAGAGTTGCCCTCTGAAATTGTTTTTGCAAAAACGGCGGGAGAGCTGATAGATTTCAATATAGTATTATCTGTTAACGAAAAGGGCGAGCCAGAGCAAAAAATAAAAACTATTGCGGGCAAGCCATTGCAGTTAGCGGTAAAACCCAAGAACCCGGTAAATTCCATAAAAGGTTACTTGGTTTTCAGATATTCAAGGACGCCGGTTGCGCCAGTTCAAAATGATTTCAATGATTTATTTGCCTCTTTGTCTGTTGGCACGGCTTTTGCGCAAGAATTACCAACAACCCAAAAAAATCAAATAGAGCAAAGACTTGTTTTACTTGAATTTGAATACAAAGATGACGACCAAGACGGAATTTATGTGGCTAACATAGAAACGCCGGTGGTTGAAGGCGAATTTGAAATTATTACCATAATGGATTTTGAAAATGTTAATTTAGGAAAGAAAGAATTAAGGCTGATTACGGTAGTTGACCCGGAAGGCTATGTATATGAAAAATCCGGAAACAAAGAAACCAGAATTCCGGGGGCAGTCGTTTCTCTGTACTGGTTAAACCCAACTACAAATAAATATCAGGTATGGCCAGCGGAAGAGTACCAACAAACTAATCCCCAAATAACCGATATAACGGGCAAATATTCATTTTTGGTGCCTAACGGATACTATTATTTGAAGGTCGACGCGCCCGGATACTTAAAATATGAAGGGAAGTCTTTTGAGGTGAAAGAAGGTTCGGGCGTTCACATGAATATTGAATTAAAAACTAAATACTGGTTTCTGAAGATATTTGATTGGACGACAATTTTCCTGGTTGTTATTTTGCTTTTGCTGGGCTACAATTTTTATAAAGATAAAATGCGAGAAAAAAAGCAATATGATTAAATTGCAATTAAACAATTTAAGAGTTTTAAAAGTATTTTTATGGGTTGTGCTTATATTACTTTTGCTTTCAAATGTGATTTTGGGGGCTTATTATTACGCTCAATCAAAAGAAGTTAAAAATTTGCAGAGTCAGTTAAGGGAAAGGCAAGTCAATGAAAAAGTGGTCAATTTTTTAAGCCTTTTTGTAAAGAAAGTTTTAAAAGCCAAACAAGAGGTTTCTTTTGAAGACCGGCTTCAATTGGAAAATGCCGCAAGAGACATTGGCGATAGTGAACTTTTGCTAAAATGGGTGGAATTTACCGAAGGGGTAAATGAAAGTCAAATACAAAACAGGGTTAAGGACCTGCTCGAAGCTTTGGTATCAAAAATTGTTATAAATTAACTTTTTTTAGGGTTTTAAACCTTGAATTACGAAATGCTTTCGCAAGATTTTCTCTAAATTTTTAG
>CAYJVF010000050.1:0-3554 GCA_964373565.1 uncultured Candidatus Saccharibacteria bacterium | reverse complement strand
GCTGCGGGACTTGGATTCGAACCAAGAATTTCAGGTTCAGAGCCTGACGTGTTACCAATTGCACCATCCCGCAATATTTTAGCTTTCAGCTTGTTATCTTCGTTAACTTGTTAGCTTTTTTGGCAACGACGAATTCCTCTCCTAACGAAGCTAATAAAGCTAACGAAGCTACACTCTCAAATGTCTTCTAACCACTATAAAACTTGCCGCCACCCCCAAGCCTACCCCGAAACCAAACTGAATGAAAGCGATAAGCCAAATATTTTCTAAAAAATAATCAAGTAACACGAATTCGGGCAAGACGGCCAGAAGACTGGGTGATAAAAAATAAGCTAAGGCGGCAGTTGCTGAAAAACAAATCAAAAAAGATATTATCCCGAATATCGCCCCTTGTATTACAAAGGGAGATTTTATAAACCAGCTTGAAGCGCCCACAATTTTCATGGTGCTTATTTCTTCCCTTGAACGGTCAACGACTAACTTGATTGTATTAAAGACAACCATGACGGCAATTAAAATTAAAATGGCGCCAAGAGCAATTCCGAAATTCGTTACATTGGAAGTAATTGAAAAAACCTTTTCAATTGTATCTTTTTTTTGTGAAAAATCAAGCTTTGCAATAAATCCGGCATACTGATTGCTTTGCAGTATTTCAGAAACTTTTTCATAAGCTACTGGCTTGCCCGTAGTATTGATATTTAGTGAAGGCAAAAATGGATTATCCCCCACCTCAAAAAGCGCCCTTGATAAAATTAAATTTTCTTTGTGTTTTTGGGCAAAATCCTGCAAAGCTTCCTGCTTTGAAACATATTTGACGTTTTTGATTTCCGAAGAAGTCTGCAAAATTTCATCTCTTATTCTTAAAATGTCCTGTTCTTTTGTATCTTCTTTGAAGTAAGCTGTAATATCAATTTTATTTTGGATGGTCTTGACTAAAAAACCGCTGATACCATGCGTAAAGAAAATTCCTGTGGCTAAAAGAATGGTTATTGTTAAAATAAAAATTCCGGCAACGGAAATGCCGCGGTTTCGGTAAAAATCAATAAAAGCGAAGTTTAAAACTCTTTTTAAATTTGTAAACACGCTAAAAAATCAAAAATTAAATATTAAAAATAAAAATGACAAATTAAAAATTAAAATTTTAAAATTTAAAATGTAATTTTGATATTTGATTTTTGATATTTATATTATGAATCTTCCCTTTTCCTCATCCCTAACCACCACCCCCCCTTCTATTGTTATAACTCTTTTTCCAAGCCTATTTATGATTTCCCTGTCATGAGTTGATAGAATAACCGTTTTACCGGCCCTGTTTATTTTTTCTAAAATCATTATCACTTCGTAGGTATTGTAAGGGTCAAGATTGCCCGTGGGTTCATCAGCTATTATAACATCTGGATGATTGATAATTGCCCTTGCAATGGCCAGTCTTTGCTGTTCTCCGCCGGAAAGTTCTTTTGGAAAATTACTTATCTTTTCAGAAAGTCCGATTACTTCCAAAACTTTTGTAACCTCATTTTCAATTTCTTTGTTTTTTTTGCCTTCAACGGCCAAAATATAAGCAACATTTTCAAAAACGGTTTTGTTGGACAAAAGTCTGTAGTCTTGGTAAATCCCCCCAATTTTCCTTCGTAATTTTTGAAGTTGGGCGGCTTCTATTTTACTGACATTCTGACCTTCAAAAAAAACATTGCCGTAGGTCGGTTTTTCAAGGCCTAAAATTAATCTTATCAAAGTTGTTTTGCCTGCGCCAGACTTGCCGACAATAGAAACAAATTCGCCCTCGTTTATTTCAAAAGAAACATTCTGCAAGACCGCAGTTCCGGGAGGATAAATTTTAGTGACATTGTCAAATTTAATCATTTAAAAACGAATTATACGAACCAGAAAGAATTTTCACGAATACACGAATTTAGTTATTCGTGATTCGCGAATATTCGTCATAAATTCGCGTTATTCGTTTCTTATCTCGGATTGCACGAATTCTTCCAGATTGCCGTCAAGCACCCCCTCCACATCTGATGTCTCATACTGGGTCCTTAAGTCTTTTACCATTTTATAGGGGTGCAAAACATAACTTCTTATCTGGTTTCCCCATGACGCTGAAATATTTTCGCCTTTTATTTCTTTTAATTCTTTTTTACGTTCTGACTCTTTCAATTGGTGTAGTTTTGAAAAAAGTATTTTCATTGCCTTTTCTTTGTTTTTTCCTTGCAGTCTTTCTGTCTGGCAACTCACTACGATTCCCGTGGGAAGATGGGTAATTCGTATAGCCGATTCTGTTTTATTGACATACTGCCCGCCCGGCCCCGAGGCTCTGAAGGTATCAATTTTCAAATCTTCAGAGTTAATTTCAATTTCTGCGCCTGTATTATCTATTTCCGGCAACACATCAACTAAAGCGAAAGAAGTGTGTCGTAACTTCTGCGCAGAAAAAGGCGATTGACGCACGAGCCTATGCACTCCCGTTTCTTTCTTCAAAAGCCCGTACGCATACTTTCCTTTTATTTCCAATGTCACTGACTTGGTGCCAATTCGGCCATCCGGCCCGCCCGAAGCCCCAAAAGCTTGATGGACAACATTCGCTTTAAAGCCTTTTGTCGCACAATAGCGTTCATACATTCTTAATAGCATCGTCGCCCAATCCTGCGCATCTTGCCCGCCCGCGCCGGAAAATATTTCAAGCAGAGCATCGTTTTTATCATACTTACCAGACAAAAAAATCCTGAATTCTTCTTTTTCAATTTTCTTTTGCAGTTCTTTGCATTTTTTTTTAAACTCCGCCTGCATGATTTCATCTTCGTGCGCCATGCCATCTAATTCCTTCAAATCCCCCATTTCTTGTTTTAATTTATGGCCCAATTCTATTTCCTCCTTTAATTCTGATATTTTCTGGCTTATGCGCGTCGCCTCTTCTTGATTACTCCAAAAATCCGCCGCTTGCGTCTGCCGTTCCAGGTCTTTTAATTCCTTGTCTTTTACATCAATTTCAAAGCCGGTCCACCAAATACTGGACTTTTTCGGCTAATTTATTTATATCTGTGTTTTCTTCCATAAATAGTGGCTTTAGTTTCTTTAATTTTAACATATTTTGTAACAGAAAAAAAGACTGCCTGTTGGGGGCAGTCGGACAAATGCATTTGTTAGTCACAACTTTTGACTCGCATTTTAATGCGAATCAAATTAACAAAATCAGCGACATCCTTTTGAGCCACAACCTCCTTCGCCAAGTCTTGGTAGTCAAGGCCAAGAGATAGGTAGCGATTAAGCCGAAATGCGATATCCACAAAATCCTCTGGTTCGGTTGCATCAAGGTCTTCGCGCAGTCGACATGTGGTCCACACATCTCCTTGATCTAAACCCAGAGACTCTGACAAAACTCTTTTCGCAACACCCAGCGCTTCTAGGTCGCTCATTGTAGTATCTCCAAATGCATAGCCCCCAATCATTTTGCCGACAGGCAAAGATTAGTGACTTTTAGGGTACTAACTATAGGCTACCACGAAAAGATCACTTTGTAAAACTTATTTTAATCAAATAAAAAAGGCTGTACA
>CAYJVF010000049.1:0-3562 GCA_964373565.1 uncultured Candidatus Saccharibacteria bacterium | reverse complement strand
AAAGATGGCAAGATTTTTGTTGCGCCGGCCAGAAATTTGTCCAAAAAAGAAAGAGGACTTTGGGGCTTGTATAGAGCGCTTATTTTCAATATGATTGAGGGGGTAAGCAAGGGTTACGAAAAAAAGCTGGAAATTGAGGGGGTGGGATTTAAAGCGGCGGTTCAGGGGGACGAATTAGTTTTAAACCTTGGTTTTGTAAATCCCGTAAAAGTTAAAAAACCCGAAGGAATTAATTTTTTAGTTGAAAAAAATGTAATTTCAGTGTCAGGCATTAATAAAGAAAAAGTGGGCCAAACGGCGGCTGAAATAAGGGCAACCAAGAAGGCGGAGCCATATAAGGGCAAGGGAATTAAATATCAGGGTGAAATAATTAGAAGGAAAGAAGGCAAGAAAGTGGTTGCCGCCAAATAAGAATTTAGAATTTAGTATTAAGAGTATAGAAGTTAGAAGTTAGAACAGAATTTTGAATTCAGAATAACTTTCCCTAAATTCTGTATTCTATATTCTATTCTGTATTCTAACTTCTATATTCTAAATTCTATATTCACTAATATGTTGCAAAAAATAATCAAAAGAAAAAATAGCCATCGCAAGATTAGATTTAAGATTGTGGGAACAAAAGACAGGCCTAGGCTTTGCGTTTTTAAGTCGGGAAAACATATCTATGCCCAGTTAATTGACGATGAAAAGGCAAAAGTTTTGGCAATAGCTTCTGATTTAAAAATAAAGAAAGGTAAAAAATTAGAAAAAGCGATGGAAATAGGTTTGTTGATTGCCAAAGCGGCCTTAGAAAAAAAAATTGACAAAGTTGTTTTTGACAGAGCGGGCTTTATTTTTCACGGCAGAATTAAAGCAGTGGCGGATGGAGCGCGTGAAGGCGGACTCAAATTTTAGGATAACGAATTCCGCGAACCAGAACGAATATTCGCGAATCGCGAATGAAAGTTATTCGTGATTAGTGTAAATTCGTCGTAATTCGTGTAATTCGTAAATTAATGGAAGAAGATAAAAAAATAATACAACCACAGGAACCGGAAAAGTCATCTGTAAAAGACGACGGTTTCAGGCCGGTAAGATTTAAAAGGCAGTCGGCTTTTAAGGATGAATTTGATTCAAAGCTTTTGGATTTAGCGAGAGTTACGAGAGTTACCAAAGGCGGCAAAAGAATGAGTTTTAGGGCAGTGGTAGCCGCTGGCGACAGGAAGTCAAAAGTTGGCATTGGCATAGATAAGGGAAAAGATGTCTCGCAGGCAATTGAAAAAGCTACCAGAAGGGCAAAAAAGAATTTAATTTCTGTTTTAACGGTAAATGGCACAATTTTGCACGAAGTTATGGCAAAGGCGGGTCCCGCTGTAATTTTGTTAAAACCCCAAAGAAAAGGCAGGGGCTTGGTGGCAGGGGGAGCTGTTCGTGTTATTTGCGACTTGGCGGGAATTAAAAATATTTCTTCAAAAATTATTTCTGGCTCAAAAAATAAACTAAACAATGCAAGGGCGACAATGGAAGCGTTAAAAAAATTAAAAATCAAAAATTAAAAATCAAAAATTTTGATATTTGATTTTTGATATTTAGTTTCAAATTTAAAAAATCATGCAAGCACACCAACTAAAACCCATTCATTCTTCTAAAAACAGAAAACGGGTAGGCAGAGGAGGAAAAAAGGGCACTTATTCCGGAAAAGGAGGAAAGGGCCAAACGGCAAGGTCTGGAAGAAAGTTGGCTCCCATAATAAGAGAGGTAATTAAAAGATACCCAAAATTAAAGGGCTATAGAAGTTTTGAATTGCCTAATAATTTAGCGGTTGTCAATTTGGATGTTATTGAAAAAGAATTTAATGAAGGCGAGGTTGTTACCCCAAAATTATTGGCCGAAAAGGGAATCGTAGAAATGATTTACGGTAAAACTCCGTCAATTAAAATATTGGGAAACGGAAGAATAAATAAAAAAGTTAATTTTGAAAATTGTCAGTTTTCTAAGTCGGCAAAAATGGCGGTAAAAAAAGCAGGAGGCAAAATAACATAGCATCGATACCAATATATTATACAAATAAAAAGAGAGTATTAGTGTCATTGGTAAATTTGTGTATTTACATCGATACTCATTCATGTTTTACGATAAAATATTATTTTTCTTTAAGAATAAAGACCTCCGTAATAAATTTATTTTTATTATGGGTATTTTTATTGTATTTAGAATTGCCGCTAATATCCCCATTCCCGGAGTTGGCATTGAAAATTTAAGAAAGTTTTTTACTGAAAATCAGGTTTTTGGCCTTTTAAACTTATTTTCCGGAGGAGCTTTAAGTAATTTTTCAATTGTGCTTTTGGGTTTGGGGCCATATATTACAGCTACCATTATTCTGCAATTGCTTACCATGATTTTTCCGGCTTTGGAAAAAATGTATAAAGAAGAAGGGGATGCGGGAAGGCAAAAGTTTAATCAATATGGCCGCTGGCTGACAATTCCCTTAGCTGGTTTTGAAGCTTATGGAATTCTGGCCCTGTTTCAAAGGCAGGGGGTTATTTCAATTTTACCGCCGGAATTACTTTTCAGTTCTATTATTACTATTATGGCCGGTTCAATATTTTTAATGTGGCTTGGCGAACTTATTTCAGAGCAGGGTATGGGCAACGGAATTTCTCTTTTGATTTTTGCCGGTATTGTAGCTTCTTTGCCAGTAAATATTTTTCAGACATTTGTCGCTTTTGATACCGCAAAAATACCTTCTTATATTTTATTCTTTGCCTTGTCGGTTTTGATAATTTCCGGAGTTGTTTTAATTACAGAAGCCAGAAGAAACATTCCTGTTTCTTACGCTAAAAGAGTAAGGGGCAATAAAATGTACGGAGGAGTTTCAACTTATTTACCCTTAAATGTTAATCCGGCCGGAGTAATACCAATTATTTTTGCCTTGTCCGTGCTTTTACTGCCCGGAATGCTGGCAGGCTTTTTAGGCGGAACGCCAGGTTTTGTGGGTACGACCGCCAATGCTGTCGCCGGATTTTTTAACAATGCTTGGGTTAATGGCGCATTGTATTTTATCCTTGTTGTTGTTTTTACTTATTTTTATACCGCTGTTACATTTGAACCTCATAGTGTTGCAGGAAATCTTCAAAAAATGGGAGGTTTTATACCGGGCGTTAGACCGGGCGATTCAACCACAAAATATTTGGCCCATATTTTAAATAGGGTTTTATTTACCGGAGCTATTTCACTCGGAATTATTGCCGTATTGCCAAGCATCGTTGCGGGAGCCACGGGGGTAACCGGATTTACATTTTTAATTGGAGGAACTTCTCTTTTAATTGTGGTAAATGTGGTATTGGAAACAATGAAACAAGTAAGGGCGCAGTTGGAGATGCGCGAGTACGACACTTTTTGAGAAACAGATGACCGCTGATTTATAGCTGATTTTCGCAGATAAGAAAAGCCTCGACCGCTGTCGAGGCTTTTGGATGCTGTTTTAGTTATTTATTTGGCGGGTTTTTTTCGTAGATTTTAGATCAAAAAAGCAGTTAGAAATATAGCATCTTTTTGAAAGCTTTCAAAAAGATGCTATAAA
>CAYJVF010000048.1:0-3616 GCA_964373565.1 uncultured Candidatus Saccharibacteria bacterium | reverse complement strand
TTAGAGCAGGCAAAAAATTCCATAGATTACAGAAAATTCAAACCAAAATTTCCTTTAGCCCTGATAGTTGGCAACGAAGTAAAGGGTATTTCGCCTAAAACCCTAAAAAACGCGGATAAAATAATTCATTTGCCAATGAAAGGCAAAAAAGAATCCTTGAATGTGGCAGTAGCTTTTGGAATCATAGGGTATTGTATCGTAAATCTTAAATCTTAAATCAAAAATGGCTGATCCCCAGACCCAACAAATAATAGAAATATTAAATAACCCTTATTATATACCGCTTATTCTTTTTTTAATGACTTGGTCTTTGATATGGAAGGGTGTTGCCCTATGGAAGTCAGCGCACAATAACCAGAAAAAATGGTTTATATTCTTACTTTTTGTAAATTCAGCCGGAATATTGGAAATCATATATATTTTCTTTTTCTCCAAAAAATTACCAAAAATTGAGCAAAATTCTTAGTATTGCGCTTGACCCCCATAGTATACTGGTATAAAATGGCTGTAATAAATAGATTAATCAATTCTTGCAACAATCATGGGGTTGCAAACGCAAGGTCGAAAATTCAAAAGAGAATTTTGAATATAGAAGTTAGAAGACAGAATAGAATACGGAATATAGAGTTCTAAATTCTTTATTCTTTAATTCTATTCTAAATACTAAATACTAAATTCTGTATTCTGTATTCTAAAACAATGACTGAAGCATATTGTGTAAAATGCAAGGCAAAAAGGAATATGACAAATCCACAAGAAGTGACAATGAAAGGAAAGGGCGGAAAACCACGAATGGCAATGACGGGCGCTTGCGAGACGTGTGGAACAAAAATGTTTAGAATAATGGGACTAAAAAAATAAATAAATAGCGACTCCAATATACGAATGACACCCTAATGACACGAATAAGCTCTTCTTATTAGTAAATTCGTGTGCCATTAGTAATTAGTGTCGCTTTTGAAAATGGTACGAAAAGCAAATGCGGCTTTTATGAAGCCGTTAAAATTAACCTCTGACTTAGAGGCAGTAGTAGGGAAGGGTCCAATGCCAAGATCTCAAGTGGTAAAGAAGCTCTGGGAATACATCAAGAAAAACGACCTTCAGGATAAGACAAACAGGAGAAACATTAATGCAGACGCAAATTTAAAGAAAGTTTTTGGAGGCAAGGGAATGGTAAATATGTTTGAAATGACAAAATTGGTTTCAAAACATTTATCCTAAATGTTTCGCGGAATTACGCGGAATCTAACGCAGAATTGCGCGGAAAACAGAAAATACGATTAAAATCGTATTTTTTGTTGTATAATTAATTCAAAACTTTATAATTTTAATGAAATGATTTTGAGTCGAAAAATATTTTTAGGGCTCACTACAATCCTAATTTTAATAAATTTTCTTGTATGGCAAGAAGTTTTTGCTTTGTCCGGTTTAAGGTATTTAAAGATGAATGTCTTGGATATAGGGCAGGGGGATTCTATTTTTATTGAAACTCCCGCTAATCATCAGATTTTAGTTGACGGAGGTCCGGGTTCGGTAGTTTTAGGCAGGTTGCCCGAATATATGCCCATATGGGACAGGAGCTTGGATATGGTGGTTTTAACCCATCCCGACTTAGATCATATGAGCGGACTTTTGGCTGTTTTGCAAAAGTATAAAGTAGATTATATTTTATGGACGGGTACTAAAAGAGATAGCGCGGCTTACCAAAAGTGGGTAAAGTTAGTTGACTTGGCGCAAAAGCGCGGGACAAAAATAATTATTGCCAAAAAGGGTCAGCGCATATTTTTGGGCAATGCCACAGTCCAAGTTCTAAACCCGCAGGAAAATTTGGAAGGCGTCAACTTTAAAAATACCAGCAATGACACCTCTATTGTTTTACGGCTGACTATTGGGGAAAAATCTTTTTTGCTTACCGGAGATATGACCGAAAAAGCGGAGAAAAAAATTATGGAAACAGGTGTTGACCTTGACTCAGATGTTTTAAAAGTCGCCCATCATGGTTCAAAGTATTCAACTTCAGAGGAGTTCTTGCAGGCCGTGACTCCCGAAATCGCTGCAATTTCTGTGCAAAAAAGCAATTCTTACGGCCATCCGACGCCCGAAGTTTTGCAAAGATTGCAAAAATTTGGTATAACCATTTTGAGAACAGATGAATTAGGAAACATCGAGATATTATCCGATGGCAGAATGATTAAGGTTGTAAAATGATTATCATAAACCCCAATTCCCAAAACCCAATGACCAATAAAATGCTTAAAATCTAAATTGCCAAATCGTTTTTGGAAATTAGGACTTAAGATTTGATCGGGAATTGGTTATTGGAGTTTGGGAATTTTTACTGTGGATTTCCCTATTTTTAAAACCAAATCGGACGTTTATAAAAAATTTGATTTAACTGACTCCAAAAGCAGGCAGGAATATTTTGAATACAAAGCCGGCGCCGAAGTCAAGAAATTAAGAGATTATTTAAAAGACAAGACTTTTATTGTTTATCTTTTGGGCAAAAAAAACTCGGGTAAGGGGGTTTATTCAAAAATGTTCAAGGAAATTGTGGTTCCTGACAGGATAGAGCATTTCTCAATAGGGGATATGATAAGGTCTTTAGACGAGACGCTAAAAGACCCAGAAAAGGAGAAAGAACTAATCGAATTTTTAAATAAAAAGTACAGGGGGCCTGTTTCAGTGGAAGAAATAATAAAATCTATGAAGGGCAGGTCTACAAAAATACTTTTGCCCACGGAACTTATTTTAGCTCTTACGGAAAGAGAAATTTCAAAGTTTGGCAAGAAGGCCATATTTATTGATGGATTTCCTCGCGATTTTGATCAAGTTTCTTATTCTTTATTTTTCAAAAGTCTGATTGATTATAGGCAGGATCCGGACATTTTTGTTTTAATTGACGTACCCTCAAGCATTATTGATGAAAGAATAAAATACAGGGTAGTCTGCCCAACTTGCAACACTTCAAGAAATACGAAACTTTTAGCCACCCAAAAAGTAGAATATGATTCTAAAGAAGATAAGTTTTATTTATTGTGCGACAATCCCAATTGCTCGGGTCCCAGAATGGCCGTAAAAGAAGGCGATGAACAGGGAATTGAACCGATAAAAGAAAGACTGGAAAAAGAAGGCAAATTAATGGAAAAAATTTACAATATGCACGGCATCTCAAAGGTGTTTTTAAGAAATGCGATTCCAGTTGACAGGGTAAAAGAAAATTATGATGACTACGAAATTACTCCCGAATACATTTATGAATATGATGAAAAGGAAAATAAGGTAAAAATTATTGAAAAACCATGGGAAGTCAAGGATGAAAAGGGAGTTGCTTCAAACAGCTTGATGCCTCCGCCTGTCGTAGTGGCGCTTATAAAGCAATTAGTGAAGGCGTTGGGTATTGACTAATATTTTGGCAGAGTTAAAATGAAAGTGGCTCTGAAGTTTTCAAAAAGATTCTATATTGCCTTTTTTAAGGGAGCCCAATATTCGCCTTAGCCTTGGCTATGGCATGAGAGCACCCACTTGGATTTCTATGGAAATCTATGAAAACCGGGGCCACAAAAAAAATCCGCGTGATGCGCGGATTTTTTTGTGATTTTGGGGGGTGGAATGGTCG
>CAYJVF010000047.1:0-3656 GCA_964373565.1 uncultured Candidatus Saccharibacteria bacterium | reverse complement strand
AGGAAAGACCTGAAATTAGCAATTATTCTGGCATTTCGTAATTCAAGGTTTAAATTACTAACAAAAAAACAACCCATATCCGGGTCGTTTTCAACTATTTATTGCAACTTATGCATAGATTGGCTTCGGGGTAGGCAACTAACCTGTCTTCCTCAATTTCTTTCTTGCATTTTTCGCATTTGCCGTACTCACCCTTGGCTAATTTTTCTAAAGCCATTTCAACGTTTTTCAACTTTATTTCTAAGCTTTGTTCTAAACTTACCATTGCATCATATTCTTGACTTTCATCAGCCTCTTCTTCCATATTGCCAATTTCTCTGTTTGGGTATTTGGCCTTCCAGTTATGCTTAATATCTTTATCTTCTATAGCAAAAGATTCAAGCTCTTTTTTTAAAGATGATTTTTCATTTTCCAGCCTTTCTTTTAATTGTTCAGTTAATCGCTCATTCATTTTTATTAAAAGAAGTCGCCCATTTTTCAACTTCCTCCATAAATTTTATTTTTTGCTCTTTTTGAGCTTCCGACAAATTGTCAAGTTTTCCTATTTGTCCGAAGGACTCTTTTTTCAAGTTCTGGCTTTGGTTTGCCTGTTTAACTTTTGGTTGCAGCCGCTTTTTTTCATCTAAATCAGCTGAGATTTTTTTTGTTGGCGCCGGAATCTTTTCAGCTTCTTTAGCCAAGCCTTCTTCAATCTCTTTTTTTGTATTTTGCCTTTCTTTAATCTTCCTGTAAATGCCGTTTAGCGAAGTGTTTATTTTTGATATTTTATTTTTAATTTCAACTTTTTGTTGTTCATAAAGTTGGATGCTTTTTTCAATGCCCTGCATCTCATTGTTTACTTTAGTTAAATCGTTTTCTATTTGCCAGCTTTCCTTGCCCATTTCGCTCTCTATTTTTGTTTTAGCAGTTTGTACTTGCAAATCCGCCTGTTTTTTTAGAGCAGTTTCTTTCTGCCGGATTAAGTAAGAATCTTTTTTAGAAAATTCCTGTAAATTTTCCAGCAAAGTTTTCCTTTCTGACTCAAGCAAGAATATCTCTTGTTTTTCGGGCTCTAAAGCGTATTTTTTATTTTCTTGCGCCAGCGCAATATCTTCTTTGATTTCTGTTGAAATAATATTTTTTGCTTTGTCTGTCTCTTTTATCTCTAGTTTTCGGGGCACGGGGCTTTTTGGCTGGCTTTTTAATGCGGATTGGGGCGGCGGGTCATTCTGCCCCGACATTTTCGTTATCCTTTTGCTTTCTCTGGACACTTCAGCTTCTCTCAAAGCCTTAAGGTCTTTTTTCATGGTTCGGATATTTGTTCTTTGCAGTAAATTTTGAGTAGATTGTTGCGCTGTGTTAGTTTCCATTTTTGTAGGCGACCCCAATATACGAATGGCATCCGAATCTACCAATACCGCGAATACGAATTAGTAGATTAGTGTGCGATTAGTAGATTAGTGTCGCTTTTTTGGAGCAAATCCAGCATCCATGGCCGAAAGGTTAATTCTTCCCAATTCATCAATTCCCGTTACAATAACCGGAATCACTTCGCCCTCTTTTACCACTTCTTGGACATTTTTTATCTGGTAGGGCACGAATTTGGAAATATGCACCAACCCCGATTGTCCGGGCAAAATGTCAATAAATGCTCCAAAGTCCATGATTTTTCTTACCGTGCCTTGGTATTTTTCTCCCACCTCAACTTCTTTTGCGATGCCCTTAATCCTGGCGGCGCAAGCGTCTGCCATTGCCTGGTCCTGTCCGGTAATGAATACCAACCCCGAGTCCTCAATATCTATCGTAACACCGAATTCTTCAATAAGCTTATTGATAACACTTCCTTTGGGTCCCACTACTTCGCCAATCTTTGCGGGGTTAATAAGGAATGAAATTATTTTGGGCGCGTATACTGAAAGGCTTTCTCTTGGCTCGGGAATCTCTTTGGTTATTATACCAAGAATTTTTAATCTTGCATCTTTTGCTTTTTCCAAAGCCTCTTTCATAATGTCTTGATTAATACCATTGATTTTAACATCCATTTGAATTGCCGTAATGCCATTTTTGGTGCCAGCTACCTTAAAATCCATATCGCCAAAGTGGTCTTCGGGCCCCTGAATATCAGTTAACACTTTGTATTTTCCCGTTTCTTCATCTTTGGCTAATCCAATAGAAATGCCGGCGGCCGGACTTTTAATTGGAACGCCCGCATCCATTAAGGCTAAGGTTGCCGCGCAAACCGATGCCATAGAGGTAGAGCCATTGGAAGATAGGGCTTCAGAAACAATTCTGATAGTATAGGGAAAGTCTTTTGGGTCGGGAATTAATGGCAGTAGCGCTTTTTCTGCCAAATGGCCATGGCCAATTTCGCGTCGTTTTGGTCCCCGCATAAAACCGGTTTCTCCCGTTGAAAACGGAGGAAAGTTATAGTGATGCATGAACCGTTTTTTGCCAACAATTTCCATGCCATCTAACAGTTGTTGGTCGCCCGGTCCTCCCAGAGTTAAAATAGACAGGACTTTTGTTAATCCACGGTGGAACATGGCGCTTCCGTGAGTTCTTGGCAAAAGGGCGACTTCGGCCACAAGATTCCTGATTTCGTCGGAGCGCCTCCCATCCGGCCGTTGGTTTTTTTCAACAATATTCCTGATGATAATCCGCTCCATTTCTTTTTCAAAAAATGGTAAAACCTGCTTTTCTTTTCCGGTGTCTGGATACTTTTCTTTTATGTAAGTTACCAGTTCTTCGCGAAGCGCTTCTGCCGCGGTAAGGTTTTTTTCTCCGGGTTTTGCGTCAGTAATAGCTTTGTCTAATTTATCTCCTAAAAATTCGGTGATGTCAGCATGAATTCCGCTTTCAATAGCCGGATTAAATTCCGCCTTTTTAACCCCAACTTTTTTTGCAATTTCTTTTTGAAAATTAATGATTTTTAAGAGAGTTTCTTTGGCAAATTCATAGGCTTCCATTACCTGTTCTTCGGAAACTTCTTTAGCTCCCATTTCTACCATGTTAATCAAAATTTCGCCACTGTGTTCTATGGCCGACAACGTTAACTCAAATTGGCTGGCTTCGCGCTCTTTATAGGTCGGGTTAAGCGCAAACTTTCCATCAACTTTACCCACTTTAACAGCCGCCAAAGGGCCATTCCATGGAATATTTGAAACTGCCAAGGCGCAAGAACCCGCAATCATGCTTATAATATCTGGGTCGTTTTCGCCGTCAAAGGAAATGCAAGTGGCAATAATTTGCACTTCTTTTTTAAAATCTTTTGGAAATAAAGGGCGTACGGCTCGGTCAATCATTCTTGAAGTTAAAATGGCTTCATCAGAAGGCCTTGACTCCCTTTTCAAAAATCGCGAACCTAAAATTTTCCCAGCGGCGTAAAATTTTTCTTCATAATCAATGGTTAATGGAAAAAAGTCAAATCCGTCCACGTTTTTTTCCGACATCATAGCGGTGGCCAGCACCACTGTTTCCCCCAAGCTCACCAAACAAGAACCAGACGCTTGCTCGGCCCAGTTAGTCAACTGGATTTTTAACGTTTTATCGCCAATGGGCAACTCAAATGTATCTTTTATCATTTTTTATAAAGCGATCCGAATAATCCGAATCTTCATCCGAATTATCCGAATACGTTATTCGGAGCATTCGGATGTTTATTCGTAAATTAGGATCGC
>CAYJVF010000046.1:0-3704 GCA_964373565.1 uncultured Candidatus Saccharibacteria bacterium | reverse complement strand
GTAATGCTATTTTGCTCACTAAAAAGGGTTTGGGAAAAGCGCTAAACGCCAGTTTTTTTGCAGATACAAAAGTTAAAAGAAAAGATGGGAAGTGGATTATGCTAATGTTTGATATCCCTCAAAATCACCACAAGGCGAGGGCTTTGTTGGGGAGCGTCTTATATAATTTGGGTTATAAAATGTTTCAGCAAAGCGTGTGGGTTACCCCCTATGATGTTTCGGAAAAAACGGAAAGATTGCTAAAGTTTCACTCATTGGACGGATATGTTAAAATATTTTTAATAGAAGAGATTTAGCTTTGCCTCTATGGACCAATATTCTACAAAAACCAAAGCTTTGGTTTTTGTAGAAGTGGTGATTTTCAAAAGATTTTCGGGTTTTGAAAAATTTTTTAATCATGATTTATTTTTTATACGGGGCTGATTCTTACAGGTCTCGCCAAAAACTTAATGAGATTGTTGCGGGCTATAAAGAAACCAAAAAAAGCGGGTTGAACTTAATTTACTTTGATGCCAACCAACAAGATTATCGCGATTTTTATGATTCTATTAAAACCCATTCAATGTTTGAAGAAAAAAAGCTGATAGTCTTAAAAAATGTTTTTTCAAATAAAAAATTCCAAGAAGGTTTTGCGGACGAAATAAAAAAACTGGAAAACTTAAGCGATATTATTGTTATTTATGAATCAGAATCGCCAGATCAGCGCCTCAAGTTTTTCAAAGATTTGCTGAAAAACTGCAAGTGCCAGGAATTTTTATTATTAGATGCCAAGAAACTAAAAATATGGGCGCAAAAAGAATTCGTAAGTTTAAATCAAAAAGTAAATATGGACGCCATGGATTTGTTGTTAAATTATTTGGGCAATGATTTGTGGCGCGTATCTTCTGAAATTAAAAAGCTGGCAAATTACAAAAATGGACAAGTCGTGAAAAAAGAAGATATTGAATTGCAGGTAAAACCAAGAATTGAAGCGGATATTTTCAAGACGATTGACTCTTTGGCCGGAAAAAATAAAAAAGAAGCTTTTAAATTTTTACAAAAACATTTAGATGCGGGCGACAGCCCACTTTATTTGATGTCAATGATAACTTACCAATTCCGCAATTTGCTTTTAGTAAAAGAATTGGCGCAAAAGGGGCTTATGTACGACTCTATTGTAAAAAAAAGCGGGCTTCACCCGTTTGTTGTAAAAAAAAGTTATTTTTTGTGCAGTCAATTTTCTTTTGAGGAGTTGAAAAATATTTACCATAAGATTTTTCAGTTAGATATTGATATTAAGACAGGTAAAGTTGAGGCAGAAACCGCATTAGATTTACTAGTATCGCAAATCTAGGCGACACTAATCTACCAATGGCATTCGAATCTACTAATAAAGCAAAACTACTATATCCAAAACTATCCTACAAAATTTCGGGGGTTTTGTTTAAGGTTCATAATAAATTAGGAAGATTTTGCAGAGAAATACAATATGGCGACTTGCTTGAAAAAGAGCTGAAAGATTCCGGACTTACTTTTGAAAGAGAAAAGATTTTACCCATAACCGATATAAGCAAAAAAGACAATAGCAATAAGGTAGACTTTTGTATAGAAAATAAAATTTTATTAGATATAAAGGCTAAAAAGTTTATTACCAAAGAAGACTACTTCCAAATGCAAAGGTATCTAAAATTTTCAAAACTGGAACTTGGCCTAATAGTAAATTTCCGTAATACATATATAAAAGCACAAAGAGTCATTAACTTAAGTTAATGACTCTTTGTTATTAGTAGATTGGCGTGTTGATTAGTAGATTAGTGTCGCCCTATAGCCTTGGCTATACGAGATTTTTTTCGAGAGGCGTTGTTTTTTTTGATAATTCCAACTTTTGCCGACTTGTCCAATATCTCATAAACCTTAGGCAATAAAGCTTTGGCTTCGTTTATTTTTTTAGCCGCAACCAAAGTTCTCGCTTCTTTTAAAGCGGCTTTCATTTGTTTTAAGTAGTTAAGATTATGGGCCCTTCGCCTTTTATTTTGGCGAATTGCCTTTTTAGCGGATTTAGTTATTGCCATTTTGTTAGAATATAGAATTTAGTAGTTAGAAGTTAGAATAGAATTTAGAATATAGAATTACTTCTTAAAACAAGTGAAGCATAGCAAATATTGCATGATTTTGCAACATTTATGCAAAAAAAACGAGCGCAAAGAAAAATCCTTTTCTCTTTGCGCCCCTGGTGATTAGTTGCCTTTTTGGCTTTGTTCGTACCGAATCTTTCGGCATCGAAGAAGCCCTAGGGGGTACCACGGACACTCATCATTGCGCGTAGACTTGCAGACCCCCGTCCTGCAGGTCGCTTCCCGGTTCTTTTCAAACCGCTCCGAATCGATTCCCAATCGCACTAGGTCCTGAATGATGCTCAGGGGGATCCGAGATGGCTGAACGTCCGGATGACTGGTGCTACCGTTAAACATGTTTCCCGCATCTTGCTGGAAAAACCAATTATCAGCGCCAGCTACCTTGCCATCCGCCTCTAGCGCTTTCCAGTCGTCCGTCTGAACATCGTCCTCTGTCCATTGCTCTTCTAGCCGGATGACTCGCACCACGTCCCGCATATCCAGTTCCAACTTCTTGTTGGTAAGGATTTGCACCGTGCCGGAACTGCTCTGTTGGACGATGATGCCACAACCTTGTGATCGAGCGAACTTGTGAAACTCCGTATTGTCGGTTTTGGCAGTCACCATTTTAATGGTTCTGCCCTGACCAGCTGGAATTTCTTCTACCCTGGCAGTGGCATACGTTTCTTCCGCCTCCAGGAAGCGCTTTTGCTGGCGACACTTTGCCAGGAGGGCATTCATGCCCCACCTTACCACTTCTTCGGTCGGGCAATCTTCGTTCATTGCCTTGATCACCGAAGCAATGCCAAAGGGGTCGGACTTTGCTTTGAGGTCCGAGCGCGTGACGTACTCCATGACTTTTTGCAGAAATGGTACGTCCAAAAGGTCCAAATACTTGGCCACGAGCGTTGATGTGCACTCTCCCTTTTTGCCATTGTTGCCAATGGTGGGATGCTCATCAAAAATTCCGCCACCAATGCCAAGAAGTAGGAACCCATCGGCAAGTAGTGCCTCGGCATTGGTGCCATCAAATGTTTTGCCACCAGTGCCATCTGCCAAGATTGTCGTGTCTTTGATTCCGGGGAAATACTCTTCTCCCCATGCCACCAGCATTGTCGTTGCCCAAATCTCATCTAAGTGAGGCTTCGGGTGGATTACGATGGTTTGGACTTTCTGCGGCCGAATCGTCATCTTACTCTCCCCTGGAGCTATCGCTCCGGTTTTGGGTGCATATGCTTTTGGGAACCATTCCCTCAGCACATATTAATTGTAGCATACTGCAAAAGTTTGTCAATAGTTATGGTATTGACAAGCACTTTTTAGTATGATAAGCTAAATTACAGTATATATGTGTTATTATTTTTACATGTGTTATAATCAATAAATTAAATTCATACTTTTCTATGGTAAATCCAGACAGGGGTCCTCAAACCCCAAATATAGAAGAAATTAATCAAGTTCGCGCAGATATTGACCGGAAGCAGATTGAATTACAACTGGCGCAAAAAGAAGCCTCTGAGGGCAAAAACCGTGAAAATAAAATCAGTAGACTAACCAAAGAAATAGAAGAATTGGAGAAAAAAGCTCAAGCTCAAGCTCAAAAAGGAGCTT
>CAYJVF010000045.1:0-3957 GCA_964373565.1 uncultured Candidatus Saccharibacteria bacterium | reverse complement strand
TTTTTGCCTTCCAAATTTGGAGCAAATACCAGACCCCATCTCAAAAATACTCCGCCCGCGATCTAGGCCAATTGCCGCAAGGGCAAGGCGCAAGGCAAAGATGTAGTAGGCTACATCTTTGTCAACCTTGAATTACGAAATGCTTTCATGGGATTTCCTCCAAATTTCGAGATGAGATTTTGATAGAATTTTTAGGCGTAGCCAAAGGCTACGGATAAAAATTATAGCAAAATATCAGCCGAAATTTGGAGGAAAGACCTGAAATTCGCAGTTATTCTGGCATTTCGTAATTCAAGGTTGTCAAAGCAACACAGCCATTGCGTCAATTGGCCAGATCCCCCGAGGGGTTACGGCCAGATTACCCGAGCGCGTCGTTATGCTTATCGTAATGTAGTAAACTACATTACGATAAGCAAGCCTATCTCTCGGGCAATCTGGCGCGTAACGCGGGATGGATTATTTTTGAGATGGGGTCTAGAAAGCATTTCGTAATTCAAAGGAATTTATCAATTTTATAACTTGCAAAAAATCAAGTCAAAATTAACCTGTGAATATCTTTTTGATTTGTTGACAAATGTTTAAAAAATTATAGAATTAAAAAGGTTTATAGATTATAAATTTTATGGCGGATTCAAAAAAAACCATTAGGTTAAAATTAGAGTCGGAAATAAAAAACGGCGCGCAGGCTTCAATTGTAAATGTTGTCAATCACTTAATTGAACTGGCTTTTACTCTTTCGGCTTCGGATATTCACATAGACCCGGGGACAGAGGCGGTCAGAACAAGGTTAAGAATTGACGGGGTTTTGCAAGATGAAATATCTTTGCCTAAATTTATCCATTCTGAAATAATTTCCCGTATAAAAATTCTGGCTAATTTACGCACTGATGAGCATCAAGCGGCTCAAGACGGAAGGTTTCGCATAAGTTTAGACAAAGACGAAATTGACATTAGAGTTTCTATTGTGCCTACTTATTACGGAGAAAATGCTGTTTTAAGATTGCTGACAGAACAAAAAGAAGAATTTGATTTGGAAAACTTGGGATTTTCAGACAAAGATAAGGCAAAAATAATGCGGGCAATCAAGCATCCCTACGGAATGATTTTAGCAACCGGGCCGACGGGCTCGGGAAAAACCACCACTCTTTACGCTTTGATAAAAATGCTTAATAAAAAAGATGTTTCCATTATAACTATTGAAGACCCGATAGAATATTCAATAGAAGGAATAAATCAAATAAATGTTAACCAAAAAACCGGCTTGTCGTTTGCCAACGGATTGCGATCCATTTTAAGGCAGGACCCCAACATAATAATGGTTGGTGAAATCCGAGACGACCAAACAGCCGGCCTCGCAATAAATACTGCCTTAACCGGCCATCTTTTACTTTCAACTTTGCACACCAATGACGCTTCCACAACCTTACCAAGGTTAATTGACCTTAAAGTTGAACCCTATCTTATTGCTTCAACGGTCAACATTGCTATTGGCCAAAGGTTAGTAAGAAAAATTTGTAAAAATTGCAAAGAAGAAATTAAAATAAGCGACTCTCAAGCTGAAAGCTTGAAAGGATTGGTTGATTTTATAAATAATAAAACCGATATTTTTTATAAAGGCAGGGGTTGCGCCAAATGCAATGATACGGGTTATAGCGGCCGCATTTGCATTAACGAGGTTTTGGAAATTGATAATTTGATAAGAGACGCTATCGTCAAAAAATATACCGCCAACCAGATAAAAATGCTGGCTAAAAACCGCGGCATGAGTCTCATGATTGAAGATGGTTTTAAAAAGGCCAAGGCCGGAATCACTACAATAGAGGAAATTTTAAGAACATTGCATGATTAATTTTTTTAAAGATTTTAAAAGAGTCTCTGCTGATTTTTTTTATTTGCTTTCGGTTAAGCTTGGAAAAACGGACGGCAAGAAAAAAATCTCTGAAACAAAAGAACTGGTCAAATCGCCCAAATTCAAAACTGGCTTAAAAAAAGAAAAAACTATCGGCCTTTTGGCGAGACTTTCCTTAAAAGACAAAATTTTATTTGTGAAACAGCTGTCTTTATTAATGAAAGCAGGTATTCCAATTTTATCGGCTCTTTACATACAAAGAAAGCAGGTTAAATCCAAAACCATGGCCAAAATTTTAAACAAAATTATTTTTGATGTTGAAAACGGCCAGTACTTGGCCACAGCCATGGGCCGATTTAAAAAAGTTTTCGGCGAACTAACAATAAACATAATAGCGGTTTCGGAAATTTCGGGAACACTAAGCGACGATTTGTCCCACTTGGCCTTAACTTTAAAAAAACAGCAATCCCTAAAAAGAAAAATAATCAGCTCTTCGGTTTATCCTATTTTCATAATTTTTGCCACCCTTTTTATTACCGTAATGTTGGTTGTTTTTTTCTTTCCTAAAATAATTCCTGTTTTAAAATCCATCAATCAACAGCTTCCTTTAACCACCAGAATTTTGATTAACATAAGCGACCTTTTAAAAAATCACGGATTGCTGATTTTATCTTTATTAATTTTTTTGGCTTTAATTATTTTTTTGCTTTTTAAAATTAAAAAATTAAGATTCTGGCGCGACAATGCAATAGTTATGATTCCTTTTATAAAAAGAATAGTTCAGGCTTACAACACTGCCAATATTTCAAGAACATTGGGACTCTTGCAAAACAGCGGAGTTTCGGTTGTCAGAGCCTTTCAAATTGCCTCTCACACCACCTCTAATTTGGCTTACAAAAAAGGGCTTTGCGATATAGCTGAAGCGCTGTCTCGGGGCGAAAAAATTTCCGTTAAAATGCAAAAATTTCCTATTTTATTTCCCGCAACAATGACTGAAATGGTGGCGGTGGGCGAAAGCACCGGAAGGCTAAGCGAAACATTTTTATATGTATCTGATATTTTTGAGGAAGAAATGGATAATATCACTAAAAATTTATCAACAGCCGTAGAGCCAATATTGCTTTTACTAATGGGAATTTTGGTCGGCTTTATTGCAGTTTCAATTATCACGCCGATTTATGGCATCACTCAAAACCTTAAAGCAAGATAAAAATAAAGGATTCACTTTAGTAGAAATCCTTGTAGCCATTGCCATTCTGGCGATTATTTTAAGCTTGGGTATTTTTTTGAGTTTTGACTTTTACAAAAGCCGTTCTTTACTATCGGAAAAAGACATAATAATCAGTGTTTTGCAAAAAGCCAGAAATCAATCTCTAAACAACATCAATCAAGTAAGGCACGGAATACATTTTATGGAAGATTCCGGATTAAAATATATTATTTTTGAATGCAAAGCAGAATCTCCCCAATGCGTTAAATACCAAGAAAACTCTGCGGATGCTGTTATTGCCGTTTATTACGGAATTTCAATTTCAGAACCCGCCCTGCCCTTTGATGTAATTTTTGAGCAATTAAGCGGAGATTGTTTAAATTGCAACTTGGAAAAAACGATTACTGTAACTGACGGCGCTAAATCATACGCCATAAAAATAAATAAAGAAGGAGGAATTGACTGGAATATTGAATAATTTTAATATCAAAATTTTTATTTTTAAAAATTTGACACCTTATTATTACCTTGAATTACGAAATGCTTTCATGGGATTTCCTCCAAATTTCGAGATGAGATTTTGATAGAATTTTTAGGCGTAGCCAAAGAGATGGTTGCAAAAGTCCACATTTGGCCTAAATTCATTTTTTCCGTCTATAAATTTGCTATAATTTGTCAGCTTATGACAAGCATAAACCTCCAAATTCTATCAAATTTCCAGATTCGGAAAAAATGAATTTATCCTCAAAAGCGACTTTTGCAACCATCTCAAAGGCTACGGATAAAAATTATAGCAAAATATCAGCCGAAATTTGGAGGAAAGACCTGAAATTCGCAGTTATTCTGGCATTTCGTAATTCAAGGTAACTTAGTATATTGGTATCAATACTATTACTTT
>CAYJVF010000044.1:0-4088 GCA_964373565.1 uncultured Candidatus Saccharibacteria bacterium | reverse complement strand
TCAACAATTGCCTTTGGTTTTCCATATTTTAATTTAGAAATTTTCTTAATTGGAGCAACAATTTTTTCGTTGCCTTTTTTGGGCGAAAAAGTTTCCATTTTAAACGGACTGGAAATTTTATTATTTAACATTATTTTCAAAATTAAATTAAAGTTATCCAAATTAACCAAGTCAAACCTTGAAAATTCCGGCTCAAATTGCTTTTCTAAATATTCTGCGTCTTCAGCTGAAATACGAAAAGCCCCTATAGACCCGACATTACCCAAAACGGCATTTTTAATCTGGTCGGTCAACTGGGGAATGTATTGGTGGGCTATTGTAAGGCTAAGCCTGTATTTTCTGGCTTCAGACAAAATGGTGCTGATTGAATCTGTCGTAAAATTCTGGAATTCGTCAACATATAAATAAAAATCTTTTCTTTCTGACTCTTTTAGCCTTGCCCTTCTCATGGCGGCCATTTGCATTTTTGAAACCAAAATTAAACCCAAAAGAGAACTATTGACTTCACCGGTCAAACCCTTTGACAAATTAGCCAAAAATATCTTTTTCTCATCCATTATTTTTGATAGGTCAAAACCAGATTTTCCTTGTCCTATTATATTTCTCATCATTTCATTCTCAATAAATCTGCCTACTTTTGAGACAACATATCCCAACATATCGCTCCTGGTATTTCCGGTAGTCTGCGCCCATTCTTTAACCCAGAAATTCTTAACTATGGGATCTGATACCTTTGCCAGTCTTTCTTGCAAAAATGAAACATCGGTGAACATCTTGGGTATTTCAACTAAGGTGCCCGGATTATCTTTATCGGCCATCAATGCCAGCATGGCGTTTCGCATATAGTGCTCAAACATCGGCCCGATGATTTCGGGCGGAAATAATTTATAGAAAATGGATATCATTTCCTGCACGGCAAAATCTTTTTGTTCTGGAGTGTCGTACTCAAGCATATTAAGTCCCATAGGCCTTTCTTGGTCAAATGGTTCAAATAAAACAACATCATCAACTCTATTTTTGGGAATGTTGGCTAAGGTGCTTTCAATTAATTCTCCGTGGGGATCTATTACTCCAACTCCTTCGCCGTTTTCAATATCTTGACGAATCATTTCTTGCAAAAAAGCTGATTTTCCCGTACCAGTTTGCCCAATAACATAAAAATGCCTTCTTCTATCTTCCTGTTTCGCGAAATATATTTTTTTTTCTTCCCCCCTGAATAAAACTTTGCCCAATAAGTTAACGCCCTTTTCCGGCAAGTCAGAAGGCGGAGCGACACTGACGGATTTTGCTTTTTTTAAGTAAGGAGTCTCCGTAAAGTGAGTCGGGAAGTGGTAAATTGAAGCCAATTCCTCGCTACTTAATATATTTTTTTGGCTATCTGAAAAAATCCTAAAAGCAAAATCATAAACAAGTTTTTTTAATTTTCGCCCCTTTAAATTTATTGCACGAAAACCGTTTACAGAAATAACTGAAAATTGACTGAATGAGTCCGTTAAATGACTTAAAATTTCCTCTGCCCTTCTTTTTGAAGGAGCCGAAGCCATCATTCTTATGTTGACTGAAAAAACTTGTTTTTGAATTTTACTTTGTATCGCTTCGTAGACATTTTGGTCAAATCCTTGGTCTTTTTTTTCTAAATCAAAATCTTTCTTGTCATTTTTTAGTTTATGGTCTTTAAAAATTTCCGAAAAAAAGTCTCCCGCAATGCCCTGATTAGCATATTTTACCGCCTCTTTCGGCTTTTTACCCTCTCTTAATTTTGCCAAAGCCTTTTCTCCCTTTTCTCTTAATTTAAATTTTGGCAGAGGTTTTAAAATAATTTGAATGGCCGCTCCCTCGTCTGCTGAAATCTTGCTTAAATTGTTGGTAATTAAAGATAAGGGGTCTTTCTCTAACTTTTGGTAAGTGCTAATGGGAAAAAGAAAGTTTTCTTTTAACTTCAAGTATGCGCCGGCCGTAGCTCCCTGCGGTTCAAAAACGGTATAATCTTGCGGTATTTTTTCAACTACCGCCCTTGGATAAACGCCTTGGACATATTTTTCAAAAACCGTTTCTAAATTTTTCGGTACGGCAACATAAAAAGAAATGTCCGAACCCCCCGTTTGAGAAGCAATTTCTAAAGTTACAGATGGACTTTGTCCTAACCCCCCTGTTTTTAGGTTTAAAAAATTAGCAAGAACTTGCTCCATTTGGGATATCAAAACTTTTTCCTGATTTTGCTCTGTCCCATCTTTTTTCGGCTCATTTTTAGGCATTATCACAGAAAACAAAACATTTTCCAATGAACCAAAAACAGACTTTTTTTCCTTATTTTCAAAAAACAAGGATAAAATAATACCTAAAATAAGGATAAAAAAAGATAAAACTAATATTAAAATAAATAAAGGCATAGATTCTACTTTCTACTTTCTAAATTGCTTATACATTCCTTCTTTAGCTAACATATCGTGAAGAGTGTCTAAAACATAGGGGTCATTCATTTTCTTGGCAACATTAATTGCAAAAATAACACCCTTTGTCCTAGCAAGAGCAATCAACTTTTTTATTTTTGCTTCTCTTTGTAATGAGCCGATGTCTGTTGCGTGCTGTCTTGCGCTTTGCTTTACATTTTCGTCTAAATCCATTTTTTCAATTTCCTGCATTATTTCTTTTTTTATATCTTCATTCTCTTTTGATGTTTCTTTTAATTCTAAAAGCTCTCTTTCTGCAAGAGTGTTAAACTCTGATTGACTTTTCTTGTCAATTTTCTCTATTTTATTTTCTTTTTCTTTCAAGTCTTTCAATTTATCGGCTTAAAGACAAATCAAGCAAATCCCTTTGCTTTTTATTGCTTGCGTTAATGGTAATTATTTCAACTTTAAAGCCTTCTGACGCCTTTGAAACTTCGTAAAGTTTTACGCAGGAAGCCGGTTCAAACTCGGGTTTTAACAAAACTCCGCATAAATCCGGCTTTGGCACAAAATTAAAGGCTCTTGGGTTGATTGTTACAAAATTCCTGCCTTCAGAGTCAATTAGGTTTCCAATATCCCATTGAGATTGAGGCACATTAAAACTTCCCTTGTTTTGGGCGCCAACAGTCACTTTTATGAATCTTTCCGTAGTTGAAATATTTTCAAATGAGTTTTTGCCTCTTAACAAATTTCCCAAATCTTTAGCCGACTGAAAAACAAATCTTACATCTCCTAAGGTTTTTTCATAGACGGGGCCCAAGGGTTCATTATTGGCTTGTTCGCTTTCTTTTGCCGACTGCTCTTTTCTTGAATTAGTCGCGCTTATAATAAAATACACAACAACAATCACAATCAGCCAGATAATGGCAATAATAATAAGGACTTTTGAAATTTCGCCGCTTTCTTTATTCTTCATATTGTTTTATTGTACTATTAAATATCTCCACTTGCCATACTGGTCTCTGTGGAATTCCCATTTTTGATATTTGTAAAGTTTCAGCAGTTTATTTATCTGGTTTTTTTGAGCCCGATCAAACTCCATATAAATTTTACCCCCTTCTTTTAAAAACTTTCCGGCATCTTTCAAGAATTTTTTAATATAAAAAAGTCCGTCTTGACCTGCAAAAAGAGCTTTTTGAGGTTCGTACTTTAAAACAGATTTTTGAACCTTCCCCCTTCTTGTTTCTGGAATATATGGCGGATTGGCAAAAATATAATCAAAATTCCCCCTTACATCTGAAAAAATATCAGATTGGATTATTTTAAATCTTTTCATCATCGGCTTATTCGTACGAATAAGCCGATTGTTTATCTGACAGTTTATTTTTATTTGGCTTATGCAATTTTTATCTTTCTCGGCAAAAATCACATTGGCATTTTTAATATGTCGCATAATAGAAATTCCCACGCATCCCGACCCCGAAAAAACATCTAAAACCCTTTTCTCATATTTTTCACGATCGTGAAAAAAATTAGAAATTTGCCTGATTACTTCTCCCACCCAAAACTCAGTTTCCGGTCGTGGAATCAACGGCTTTTTTGATAAATCAATTTTACAACCCAAAAACTCCGTAAATCCAATTACATAATCCAATGGCTCGCCATTTTTAAGGCGACTTACATCTTTTTTAAATTCCG
>CAYJVF010000043.1:0-4109 GCA_964373565.1 uncultured Candidatus Saccharibacteria bacterium | reverse complement strand
ATCTCGAAATTTGGAGGAAATCCCATGAAAGCATTTCGTAATTCAAGGTAATTAAAAAGCGCAAGCAAAAAATAATTTTCAAGAAAATTATTTTTTGCCCAGACTTCTTGCGAGGTGAAAGACTATTTCAACAAAAAATATCAAAAAGCCAAATTACATTTCGAAAACTTTAGGTCTAAAGCGACTACAAGAGTTTGGAACTTAGCAAAAAGAATGGACTTTGGCAAAAGCGGCAGAGAAAAGAAAAAATAACATCCATACTCTAACTTTCGCGATCGCGAAAGTTAGAGTATGGTAGAAAATATAGAATATTGATAATGCAGAAAATAATTTAATTGATAATGCAGAAAATAATTTATCCGAAAGTTTATGTAAGGGATGTTTTGAAATTTTACTGGGAGGGAATAAAGCCACAAAAGTGGTGGTTTTATTTTTTAGTATTTAGTATTGGAATTGGAAATATTATCGGCATTATTATTCCTATTTTCTACAAACAGTTTTTTGACGTTATAACAACTGGTAGCAATAAAGCGGTTTTAGCTCCGCAACTCCTGCGCATAATCATTTATGTAGCCATTTTAAATTTCTTTTACTGGTTATTCTATAGGTTGGGAGAATTGGGTGATATAAAGTATCAGCCCAGCACCATTGCTCGCTTAAAGCAAAATTCTTACAACTATATGATGGAACATTCTTACTCTTTTTTTACAAATAATTTTGTCGGTTCTTTAGTACAAAGAGTTAATCGTTTTGCTAGGGCATACGAAAGGTTGTCAGACCATATGGTTTGGGATATATTACCGTTATTAGTAAAATCTACTTCAATATTATTAATTATTTTATTTTTTAATAAAATAATAGCACTGATTGTTTTTATTTGGGCGCTTGTTTTTATACTTTTTAACCTTGCTTTTTCGACATGGAAGTTAAAGTACGACCTAAAAGTGGCTGAAATTGATTCTAAAACAACGGCGTATCTGGCTGATACTCTGGCAAATCAAAATACAGTTTCACTTTTTAGCGGTTTAAATTTTGAATTTCGCGGATTTAAAAATGTAACTAGCGAACAGGCAAGGATGACCAGATTTACAAGAACATTAGATAATATAATAAATGGTGGACAGTTTTTATTAACTTTTGCGGTAGAATTTATAATTTTCTTTTTTGCAATAAAATACTGGCAGGCAGGAATTATAACGGTGGGAATATTTGTTTTGTTGCAAACTTACTTAATCACAATGCTTAATCACTTGTGGGGTATTACAAGGACGGTAAGAGATGTCTATCAGGCATATGCCGATGCTAAAGAAATGGTGGAAATTATGAAGCTGCCACATGAAATAAATGATTCGCCAATGGCAAAAAATTTGAAAGTTGGCAGAGGCGAAATTGAATTTAAAGATTTAACTTTTAGTTTCCATGAAACACGCAAGGTTTTAGATAAAATAAATTTGCTTGTAAAACCGGGCGAAAAAATTGCCTTAGTGGGGCCTTCGGGCGCTGGAAAAACCACTTTTGTCAGATTATTATTGCGTCTTTATATTCCCACAGCCGGAAAAATTTTAATTGATGGGCAGAATATTGCGCACATAAAACAAGAAAGTTTGCGAAAAAGTATTTCTATGGTTCCCCAAGATACTATTCTTTTCCACCGTACGCTGGCCGATAACATTGCTTATGGAAAACAAAATGCAAAATTGAAAGAAATAAAAAAAGCGGTTGAATTAGCCCACTGCGATGAATTTATTAAAATTTTGCCAAAGGGATTGGATACTTTCGTAGGTGAAAGGGGAGTAAAATTATCCGGTGGCGAAAGGCAAAGAGTTGCCATTGCCCGCGCCATTTTAAAAAATGCGCCGATTTTAATTTTAGACGAAGCGACCAGTAGCTTGGACTCCCACTCTGAAATGCTTATTCAAGACGCTTTAAATAACTTGATAGTGGGAAAAACTACTATCGTCATTGCCCACCGTCTTTCAACAATTCAAAAAATGGACAGAATTATTGTAGTGGACAATGGGAAAATAGTTGAAGACGGCAATCACGTTGAATTATTGGCTAACAAAAATAGTTTATATAGAAAACTTTGGACTCTGCAGGCCGGAGGCTTTCTTACTGACGAAAATGATGATATTATAGACGAAACATTTGGCAAAGAAGAAAGCTAAGAAGAAAACATATGATAAAAACCTCCTACTTCTACATTATTTATGCATTTTTGAGCGTTTTAATAGTAAGCGCCGTTTCTTTGGTTGGAGTGTTCACTCTTTCATTGCGTGAGTCATTTTTGAAAAAATATATTTTTATTTTTATCGGGTTGGCAGTAGGAGCTCTTTTGGGGGACGCTTTTATTCATTTAATTCCGGAAGCCTTGGAAAGCACTTCAAATCCGGTGGGGATAAGCGTATTAATAATTACCGGAATACTTGCCTTTTTTATTTTGGAAAAATTCCTCCATTGGCATCATCATGGAGAAGATAAAAATGAGTCGCATATCCATCCAGTCGGTAAATTGATACTTTTTTCGGACGGAGTGCATAATTTAATTGACGGCATTATTATTGGTGTGAGTTTCATTGTCAGCGTCCCCATTGGAATTGCAACAACTATTGCTGTTATTTTGCATGAAATTCCCCAAGAAATCGGCGACTTTACCGTGCTATTGCATTCCGGTTACTCAAGAAAACGCGCGCTTTGGCTGAATTTCTTGTCTGCGCTTACTGCGATTGCAGGAGTTTTCATAGCATTTATTTTAGGTAAAGCGGTTGATGGCTTTGTATTATGGATTTTACCAATTGCCGCAGGAGGCTTTATTTATATTGCGGTTGCTGATTTAATTCCGGAACTCCATAAAACCAAAGAAATAAAACATTCTGTATTGCAAATTATTGCGGTGAGCATCGGAGTCTTGGCAATGGTTGCGCTAGTTTTTATTGAATAACTTTGAAGAAGTTTCAAGCAAAAAACAAGGCTGAAAAGCCTTGTTTTTTGCTTGATTTTTTGATATAATCAGGGGATATGAGACAAAATATTGTAATTAAAAACGAAAAAGAAGAGACGATAATAAAAGACTTGCAGGCTAAAAAAGACGTTAAGGCAGAAAGGATAAAACGGCTTTTGGAGTTGCCGGATTTGACTAAACAAGAAAATTCTCCAGTAAAAATCATAAACGATAAAATAATGGAACTCCCTGCGTGGAGAGATTTTGATGTAGTTGATATCCCAAAGGTTGTTTCTGTGCAAGATAATTTTGACCTTTTAAATACGTCAGCAGATCATCCCAGCCGAAGAGAAACGGACACTTATTATTTGGATAAAGATCATATCTTGAGAACTCAAATGACAGTGATGTGGCCATATTATTTTAGGAATAAAGATGTTTTGGAAAGACTAAAAAACAACGGAGACGTTGGTTCGTTGTCTCCGGGAATTGTTTTTAGAAAAGACGAAATTGACAGAAAACATTTTCCAGCTTTTCATCAAACAGATTTTTTATATGTTTGCAGAAAAGATAAAAGAATTATTACCTTAAAAGAATTACAAGACATTCAGGCTGATGCGGTGAAGGCAATTTTTGGAGACATAGAATTTAGGTTTTTAGTTGATACATTTCCTTTTACCGACCCATCAACTCAAGTTGAAATTAATTGGGAAGGAAATTGGATTGAAATAACGGGGGCTGGACTTGTGCACCAGAACTGTTTGAAAAATTTTGGTTTAGATCCAGAAGTTTATAATGGTTGGGCGGGAACATTTGGATTAGATAGGGTTGCGATGATAAAAATGGAAATTCCAGATATTCGAGTATTATGGTCTGACGATGAAAGAATTACCAGTCAGTTTAAAGATATTAATAGCAAGTATAAAGAAGTCAGCAAGTATCCGGCCATTAGCCGCGACATTTCTTTTATAATTGATAAAAAAGTGGCATTAAATAACTATTATGAATTAGTGCGCGATGAGGCGGGGGAGCTGGTGGAACAAGTGGAATTAGTTGACCAGTATGAAGACGAAAAAAAATGGCCCGGCAAAAAATCTTATACATTCAGAATTATTTACAGGTCTTTGGAAAAAACTTTGACAAATGATGAGGTCAATGTAATTCACGA
>CAYJVF010000042.1:0-4153 GCA_964373565.1 uncultured Candidatus Saccharibacteria bacterium | reverse complement strand
CTGCCCTCAAGGTCTCGGGCAGGTGGCGGAACAATGCGGACGAAGTTTTGGCAAAGCTATTTTTTGGGGAAAGGATTTGCCAAAACTTCGGCTCATCTGTTTTTGAATTCGGATGTCGCAAATGGAAAAGGAGGGGTTTGGGAAGGAATTTTCCATTTACTCCTCTTTTTGTTTTGGCGAAATTCGGGGCGGACAAAAAATATTTCTCTGGATTAACACGCTATCACTGCTTTCGTTTACTAATTTTTTATGTAATTTTATATTGCTTAATAAATTTACAAAAATTATTTATTTCCATTTCAGAAATGTTTCCATTTACACTAATCTGAATTGAATTTTTTACTGATCTAGGTACATACAAAGAGAAATTTTGAGATGCAGCTTTATTTACAAAATCTTGCCGCATTTGTTCTGAGGAGAATTTTACAGTTGCTGTTGTATTAGATTGATGGTTTTTTTTAGTAAAAATACGAAAACCTTTTTTCTGAAAAGATCGAATTATTCTGGTGAGATTTTCAAAACGTTTTATATTTAAAAAATCTTTATTATATTTAAAATAGTCAAGACTACGGTAAAAAAGTTCAAAAGTAAAAGGACTTGGTGTGTGTAGACACATATTTCTTTTATGCATAGTTAGGTTTTCAGATATTGAGGTTGAGCCATTAAAATTTCTCCAAATATTTCCATACAAAATTTCGCGATCCATGGTAAGAAATGCAACTCCGGGAAATGCGGCGAAACCCTTACCGCTCGTACCAGAAATAACGTCTATTGAATGCAAAAAACAATTTATGTTTTCAATACCCACACTACTGATACCATCAACAAAAAAGTGCGTGTCGCTTTTTTTTGTTATTTCCCCAATTTTGTCAATATTGTTTACAAAACCTATGGATGTTTCATGGTGTACAATTGCAAGCCAATTAAATTGTTTTGAATAAATTTTTTTCTTCAAATCTGGTATTGATTTTACAATTGTTATCTCGTGTCCCGCCCTTTCTATTGTTTCTGCTAAAAGCAAACCGAAATAACCTTGCACCAAAACAAGGACATTGGTTTTTTTTAAACTATTCCAAAAAGTTTCATTCGCTAAAGTGCCCGTACCAGGGAAAAGAATGCTATCATAGAAGGTTGAATAATCAGTAAGAATCTGAGTGAGAATTTGTCGGGAAATTTTATATAATGAACGAAATACTTCATCTCGATGTGCAATCATAAAACCTAATTCGTTGGTTTTGAGGAATAGTGGTTCGACAGGGCCTGTATGAAAAATTGTGTATTTTTTCTCTGGTTTATCCCATCTCAAGATAAGAGTCCTTCGGTCTTTTTCACTACCTTCTTTTTTACTCAGTATGATTTCGCCATAGTCTAGTGTAACCAAATTTTTTTTAGACAAGGACAATTTTTCAGCCATTGCAGTAATGAGTGCCGGTGTTTCAGCTTCAAGTTCACAAAATAACCCGACTGGTTCCGGAAATTCATCAAGAGTTATGTTTACAAAATCATTCGTAAAATACATCCGCACTTTTTCATTGAGAGCTCGTATTTCTGTCCAACCGATTTCTTGAAGTCTTTTTTGCAGAGCATCTAAATTCTTTTCTGAAAGAATCGATCTAGGCAGTGTGTGTCCTGTTGATTTTTTTAAAGTTTCGTTTATTTTTTTAAAATCTTTCTGGTTTATTTTTGAAAACAAAAACTCAGTTTCATCATCGATTTTGTATTCTCCACGGTATATTTTTTCTTTGAGAGTTAGCAAAATGTCTTGTTTTGTGGGTGTATTTATTTGCCGAAATCGCAAAAGAATAGAGCTCTTTCGGCAAGGGAAATTTTTGCGGTCTGGTATAAAATCTTTCTCTCGACGTTTTTCGACAAATTTAAAACCAGTGTCTTTCAGGTTTTTTAGAAGTGCATTCAATTCCTTTTTTTCTTCAATCTTATATTTCAGCTCGCATTCTTTTTTCATATTTTTTAATTTAAATTTATTGATAAATAAGATACATCAAGTAGATCCCTGTGCTTTGCATAAAAATCAAAACATTTTTTCAAATCCCTGTCTTCTAATCGTTGTTTCAAAAATAAAAATTCCAGATTTTCACTAACCAACTTATTGTAATTTTTTCTCTCTTCAGATGAAAATATCTGATTTATGCTCTGTTGTAAATATTTTACAAAAGGTATGCAATACGACAAATTCTCTGCTCTTTGATCCAAAATAGCAGCTATATTTAATTTACATTTTTCCATGTGAGAGTAGCAAAATAATTCAATGAGAGATTGTATTACAAGATCAGAAAGGTTTTGTTGTGGCATGTTTTTAACAAACTGTTTCATAATACCGAGCCAGCAACTATGCATTTCTTGAATAAATTTTTTATCCAAATGATCAGTTGCATCTAATAAAAAAGCATAGTATTCATCCAAAGAGCACCATGAAAAATAGTGTAGGTTGGTGTACCAATAACCCCTTTCTGTTAGAGGGCTATTTTCAAAAGGATAATACTGATTAGGTTTAAGAATTATTGTTTGAGGTAAATCAATTTTAGAAGAATCAGGATAACTACATAAAGTTACAAATTTCCATTTGTTTCGTGGAATCCCAAATAGATCAAAAATTATTACTGTGGTCCACAACGTTCTCCCACGATAAAGAATATCGTCTATGCATACTATTTTTTTTGATTTTAAGAGTTTTGAATAAATATTAGTACCACAAAATATCGGTTCTAAAAGTAATCGTAGAAATTTCAGTTCAGCAAAATCCCTTACCACGCAATTTTTTATTAGCTCGAAATCATCTTGTCGATTATCATCGGAAGAATTAGTGTTAAATGGAATTGGTATTTTAAAAAATTGGCAAATAACTTCAATCAGCCAAGAACGATTGCCGTAGCGAAGTGCATTTTCTAAAGAAAAACCACTTTTTCGTAAATGAGAAGTAAGCCTTTTTTCCAAAGGAGGGTATTGTGCTTGTATGTTTTTTAATAAAATAGTAACTTCATTTTCTGATAAAGTTGCCATGCGCTCTCTTTCTAACAGTATGCTGTTTAGCAGCACATAAAACGGTGATTTAGTGAGCGCTGTAATTTTTAAATTTATTACCTGATTACCACCTTTCCCTAAAAGAAACGCCAGATACTTGTTGCCACCTTGAATAACTACATATTGCTGTTTTGGAAATAAAGATTTTATTTCACGACTCAGATCTTTTATGTTTTTTAATGAGAGTATTTTTTTACTTTTCAGAATGTTTACGGCTCTGGGTGGATTTGGATTTTTATACAAGATGTTGTCTTTACTATTTAAAGTCCTAACTATTTTCCAGCAAATAATTTCAATCTCTCTTTTTGAAAGATGTGTGTTATCTATAAAAAAAGTAGTTTCTTTTAGGCTTTCAGATAAAGAAAAAATATTCTCTTCTTTTATCAGAATTCTAGAAGGATTTTCCCCTTTAATTTGATCGCTTTTTCTTTTCCTATCTTTTATCCTTTTGACAAGAATATCTGTGGAAGCAGCAACACCAACAATTATTACATTTATATCTTTTATCTTTTTTAGAGCCCTTATTCCTTCTGGGTTTCTTTTGCTATCTAAAATATACACTGGTTCATAAGAATTTTTTTTTAGATATTTAATAAGCAATTTAGTTCCTAAATCTTTTCCATAATTTTTATACAAAACCTGCATGATTAAATGCATTTTTTCACGATTGTGACTCACGCCACTAATTAATCCTTTAGATTTTGCAAAAGGAATATACAAATCATTCTTCCCTGATATGACATGAAATATGATTTGTTTTGTTTCTAAGATCTGACAAAGTTTTTTATTGATTGTTGACTTTCCACTTCCAATACATCCGGTAAAAACTATAAGTGTATGCTTTTTCATTTTGTATAAATTTATTTTAATAATTTACTACTAGAAATTCCAACGCTCCAGCAATTTTTTCCAAAGTCGAAAGAGTGGGATTCATACGACCATTCTCAATGTTGCTGATGTATGCTCTATCCACACTCAAAGCAGTCGAAAGGTCTCCTTGTGACATATTCTTCTTCAAGCGTAGCTTTCTTAAGTTTTCCCCAAGTTTTTTACCTGATGACATAAATACATAATAGGAAAACTTGTATTCTTTTGCAAGAGTGCAGTATAATGC
>CAYJVF010000041.1:0-4472 GCA_964373565.1 uncultured Candidatus Saccharibacteria bacterium | reverse complement strand
GGTTCAACTTGCATGTTCATTAAGTATAGCATTTATAAAAAAACAACCCTGTGAGTAATTATTCACAGGGTAGGCTCACTATCAAATTAAAAAGCGAAGTGGTTAGCTTCGCTCTGGTTATTTTTTGTTATCAAAGAGCTAATTTTCCAAAAGAATCACTTGAATTCCTTTGGTATCGCTCGAGATAAGGGGATGTCCTTGGCGGCAAAGGGTGTATATTGCCTATACACCTTGACTAGTCCCTCTTTTTGCAATTCCTCAAGGGTCCTCTCTCTCTTGATGATGGGTACGCCTTTCAACTTCACCTCGTTGGGGTAATCCCGTTTCGCTCCCGGCGGAAGCTTCTGCTTGTACCGAGTAGGATTATCATAGCGAACAATACACCTCTCACCATTTTCACCGCGGTAGACACAGTACTCAACCATGGACTTTCTCCTTTCAATGAATGTTTGTTATGCTTTCATCTTACCACAAGGGGCGATTAAGAATCCAGTCGGCGGTTAGGTCAATCCATTGTTCCGTGAGTTGCTTTACTTTGTGCTTGATGTGGCTTTCTACCAGCAAAACAAAGTATTGGGGTTCGTCATCCCAGATTGCTTGTAATCCAGAAACAAGCTTTGAAACCTCACTGAGATTTTTACCTGTGAGTTTCCCATCAGCTTCAGAGTACAAAGAAATCGCTTTCTCTCCAACCGGATCAAATTCAATCTCAAAGATTAGAGCTGGCATATCCATATTGCCAACACTACTGAGATAGTCCTGATAGGAAATTGTTCTATTAAAATCCAGAGGCAGGTTTTGACGAGATTTCTTCGCCACTTCTTTTTGGAGCGCGTGATAGTAAGGCCTTGTTTTCCAGAGGTTCAATATGTTTTCTTTCTCACGGTAGAAAACAGCTCTCTGTACCATTTTTGTGTACTTATCTTCTGCTGGAATGTTCCTTAAAACATTCCACAGCCAAATGTCGTCCTTGAGAGAAAACTCTTCAACATTTTGAGGGTTGAAATGCTCTTTGGTTACAATTTTTAATTCAAGAACTTTTTCAATTAAAAATCTTACGAGCATCTTGACCGCAATCACCCTGTGGTGGAAATGCACCCATTCATAGATGCGATACCTATCAAGCAGGAGGGCTTCCATTGAGGTTAACGCTTTTTCAGAATAGGCGATTAACCATCCTGTTTCGTCTTGCTCAATAAATACCGAATCGCATAGTCTCCTGGTATCGTAATGGCCATATTCTCCGCCAGCCAAGAGTCCGTCCCTTTGCGTAAAATCAATGCGGTCGGCGTCAATGGGCGCATCAACGACTGATTTTGTCACAGATAAGGGATGGGTGGGCGAGAAATTCTTTTCCGTCATAAGCCGCAAAAGCGAACCGCTTATAACATCGGGCATTTTAACATCTTCAATAATCTTTCTTGCGATTACAGCTCCGAGAGCTTCGTGCAGTTTTTTAAATCCCTTAACGCCAGTCCATTCTTCTATTGTTTGAGTGTAGTCTTCCGCCCAATCTTCCATTGAATACTCAAAAAGGTGGCTTAGTGGAAAATGGCCTATGTCATGCAAAAGAGCATAAAAACGGCACAGTTTAACAAAGTCTTTTTTTGACTTAATGCCCGTTTCTCGCTTTAACGCTTCTGAATATTCCCTCCACTTCGGACTTTTAGTCAGAGTTTCTGCCATCATTCCCGCAACCCTGCATACGCCTAGCGTATGCTCAAAGCGCGAAGTATTCATTGACGGATAGACATAGAAAGCTACGTCATTCTGCCTGATTTGCCTCAATCTTTGGAAAAACGGATGGTTTATCAATGCTACTTCTTCTTTGGTGAACAAAATTGTGCCATGAACCAAATCTCTGATGCGCAGAGTATAATCTAGCACATTGGGCTCCTTTCGTTTGGATACTGCATTGTCAAAGCCGGAAAACAATCCCAGCGAACTATCAGTATGCTAATAGATTTTATGCAATATGTCAAACAAAAAAAACCGAAAATTATCCCGGATTTTTTAGTAAATTTTAAGAAAGTGGTAGTTCAACATGAAACACCGATCCCTTGCCCTCGCCCTCTGATTCTGCCCAAACTTTTCCGTCATGGTATTTTATAATCTGCCCTGCAAGATAAAGCCCCATTCCCTTGCCTGAAACGTGCTCTTTTTTTGCCCGCTCTCCCCTTTGACCAATATTTTCAAATAGGTTTGCCAATCTGTCTTTTTCAATGCCAATGCCAGTGTCTTTTATTTCTATTAAAACTTTCTTTTCCTGTTTGCCAACTTTTACCCAAACGCCTCCCTGCGAAGTATATTTAATTGAATTATCAATAATATTAAAAATTGCTGATTTTAATTTTTCCCTATCGGCTGAAATGTAAAAAATTTCATTGGGTTTCTTAAAATCCAAGCTAATTCCCTTTTGTTCGGCAATCAATTTTAGCTCCGTATCTATTTCATCTAGTATGGGCAACAATTCAACCTTGGGCTTTAACTGGACAGCGCCTTTACCCAACTGAAACTGAGTAGCGTCCAAAAAATCGCTGGCTTTTCTTATCATTCCTTTTGCCAAAACTTGGAAATTCTTTATAACTTCAGTGGTTTTGGCATTTTGCTTTCCATAAGAACCTCCCAAAATTAAATCAGCGTACCCCATTATTGAAGTTAAGGGTGTACGCAAATCGTGCTGGAGAGTAGACATAAACTGGTCTTTGACTTTATCTAATTGCTCTATCTCTTCTTTGGCCTTTTTCTCTAGCGCATATGCTTTTTTAGTAACCTCATAAGAATTCTGCAAGCCCTTATACAAATATGCCTTATTAATTAAAAGCGCTATTACATTTATGAAGCTTTTTATGGACGCTTTTTCAAAAGCATTCAGCGTTTCATAGTCACGGTTAAAACCTAAAAGTAACATAGCAAATACTTCTTGGCCGGTCATAAGCGGGTAAATAAGCGCAGTCTTAATATGCGACTCTTTTTTTACTTCTTTTAAATAATTCTGGTTTACGAGGTCTTTGAAGATTTCTTCAAAATTATTTGTTATGATGGGCTCCTGATTATATATAACTTTTTTTAAAAAATCACGCTTTGAAACATCTTTTATAGATATGCTATCAAGAGAAAAACCTATTTTGGTTAAAACTTTTGAAAGCCTTTCAGATTTAGAAAAAGAAAGAGGATTGAGAGAATCGGTTTCTTTTTTGAATACAAACACACCCGCAAATTCAAGATTTAAATCTTTACAAATAACATTGGTTATCGCCTTCGCCATTTCTTCGGGCATTAGGGTCTGCGTACTTGTTTGATACAGCTTTTCAAGCAAAGAAAGGGTTTTGTTTTTTACCGCAAGTTCCAGATTTTGGGCATACAGCATCTCTGTTATTTTTTTATTTCCATTAAAAAGATTGAACATAATTTTGGTTAGTAATGATTCTATTATACCACAAAACAAAAAAGCGGCGTTAGCCGCTTTTTTGTTTTGTGGTATATGTTACTTCAAACTCGACGGCACTTCTTCCGGTGGCATTTCGGCTATGAGGTCTTGGACGGCTTCCTTATACACTTCGTGGCTGGCTTTGCCAAAAAGCCGTTCATGCTGAACTTTATAGAAGATTGTACCGGGTGGCAATTAAAGACATATATTCGTCGTACTGGTGGATATTTTTTCTAATATTTTGCAACATTAAATAAACGTCAATTTTTTCGTATTGATGGATAATTTGATTGCACAACCCTACCGAAGGAGCGATTTTCTCTGCAAATTCCATTGGCAAAATACCAGCCTTGCCCAGTATTGGGAATGTGCCAAAATAGTCATCTGGGACCTCCAAATTCTCTTCGCTAATAATATGTTCGTTGATACTGACGGCCGCATCAACCACCAGTTGAAAATACCGCTCCAAAGCAGATTTTGCCCTATCATCTTTTTTCAGCGCCTCATCAGTAGCTTCCAATTCGGCCTTAAGCTTTACAAGATTTTCGCGCATGGCGTTTAATTTCGCTTTGATAATTTCTTTATTAATCATGTCATTTAATCGTAGAATGTTCTTTAATATAGCGCCTGGTGCGAGCAAACTTAATTTCACGCAACGATTTTGTTTCAACAAACCTATGAAAAGCAGATAGTCTAACATCAGCCAATATCCCCGGAACGCGCTCAAAAACGACAACCGCCGCACATAATGCGTTGTAAGCCAACAGGGGAGAAGTTTTTCGCAAATTAACTACCTCAACAAATTTTAAGCCAAGTAGGCTGGAAATTTCATCAGTTAGTTCCAGTAACTTATCAAAGTCCAATTGTCCAATAACGCCAATGTCCAAGTCGCTGTTGCTTCTTGCTTTTCCGGTGGCATACGAACCAAAAACAACCATTAGGTCAAGGTTATACTTTTGGGCAAGTTCTGGTCCGGCTTGTGTTAACTTTTCTTTTACCTCCCTTGGATTATTCATACTATTATTTTACCTTTAATTAAGAC
>CAYJVF010000040.1:0-4859 GCA_964373565.1 uncultured Candidatus Saccharibacteria bacterium | reverse complement strand
TTTATAGCCGTAGCCAAGGGCTACGGATAGAAATTATAGCGAATTTGTGGCAAAAGTTTAGAGAAAAGATGCGAAAAGTCTTCTCCAACGAGCATTTCGTAATTCAAGGTATCGTACCAAAGGCTACGGATAGAAATTATTGCGAATTTATAACCAAAATTTGGTTAAGACGCGAGCGAGGCCGGCTTTGCCGGATCGCCCGTCTCAGAAAAGACCCGAAACTTGCTTTCCAAAGGGCATTTCGTAATTCAAAGAATTAATAAATAAAAAGTCTATCATCATTTTAATTTTAAGGAATTATTTCTATTAAAAATTCCACATTGTCTTTTACTTTTATGTCTTCTTTTTTCCTGACATCTGCCTTAAGGGGCAGGAGATATAAATTGGATTTTTTGTCTGGGAATATGGAAGTATTCCATGAAGTTTTATTGATTGTTGCTTTGACGGGCAAAGAACCCCATCCCCTGCTTACTTCATTAAATTGCCTTTTAATTTGCGATGATTCTTTTTGGGGCAGAGTTAAAAAATGCCAAGCCGCAGAACCAGAATAAACCCAAACCCTTGCCTTCATTTTAAATTTTGTTTTAAACATATTAGTAAATATAGATTAAATTTTTTGCTTAACCAAATTTTAAACTATCTTATAACTTCTTTCAATTCAACTTTTTTTTCAACCCCCTTAACATCAAACTTTATCCTACCTAAAACTTGCCCGCGCTGATTTTGAACATATATTCGCCAATCGCCTTCTGCCAAGTCAGACATAAAAGAATAGCCTTTATAGCCCTCTTTTCTCCCGCCAACAATTTCAAAGGGCAAAAATCCTTTATCCACCCATTCATTTTTTGTTTTATCGTAATACTGCCAATGGTGAACAATTTCGGTTTTTAATTCCGTCGGAGCGAAAATGGCCGTGTAAAAATAAACTTTTTCGCTTCCGGTGACATGCAAAGTTTGCCCCGGTATAATTTCTTCCCAAAAACCTTCAATTTCGCCCCGCATTTTATATTTCCCTTCTGATATTTCAAGACTATGGTAAAGCCCGGCCTCTCTTAAAGCCAATGGAATTGGAGGAATTATATTTAAAAAATAAAAAACATTCATTAAAATAAATGTACCAAATACCCAGATAAAAAATTTATTTTTTTGTATTTTTTCATTCTCCTTTTTCAGGGGTAAAAACCTAATAAAGAAATAAAAGACAACAAGACTGATAAATCCTCCGACTACAAATAAGATAGGGTCTAAAGATTTAAAAATAAACGGCGCTATTAAGGTAACGAGCGAAATAGTAGTGAAAAAATAAACGGCAATTTGCAGAGCCGGCCTTAAAAAATAACGCCTGAAAATATCATTAAAAACCATTAACAGGGCAATAATTAAAATAATCGGCCAACTGACAGAAAGCGCTCCGGAAAACCAGTAAAAAATAAGCGATGCCCCCAGCAAAGCTCCAAATAAATACTGAATAAGCAGGGGGGCAAAAAGACGAAAATATTTTAAGTTAGTTGATAAATTCAGCTTGCCGGAAAAATTAATTTTTTCGGAGTCGTAATAATTAATAAAAAAAATAGTGGTTCCGGCAAGTAGCCAGTAAATTGAAAGAACGGTAAATGTTAAAGAAATTTTAATACTTATAAAAGTTAAATAATCAACCAAAAAACCGACTACCAAAGTAGCCGGCATAAGCAGTCTTTCGTATCTTATATACAAGTTCTTAACCAATAAATAATGAGATTTTACATTTAAAAGCCTCTTCATTAAAATAAATTATTGTTCTGGCACAATAGACTCTATTCTTAATTACCTTGAATTACGAAATGTCCCGATAAAAATCGAGGATCCTCGTATGCCCTAAAGGGTATCGGGACTTTCATGGGATTTCCTCCAAATTTCTAGATGAGATTTTGATAGAATTTTTAGGTTTATGCATAGAGATGGTTGCAAAAGTCGCTTTTGAGGATAAATTCATTTTTTCCGAATCTGGAAATTTGATAGAATTTGGAGGTTTATGCTTGTCATAAGCTGACAAATTATAGCAAATTTATAGACGGAAAAAATGAATTTAGGCCAAATGTGGACTTTTGCAACCATCTCATAAGCTGAAGAATTATAGAAAATTTTCAGTTGAAATTTTGGAATTGAATAGGAAAATCTTTAATCAGCAGGTCTATAATTCAAAAATATCTATTAGGTATTCGTCTATATCCCTTTGGGGCATTTCGTAAAAATATATATTTTCATTTTTCAAACGCCTTGCCAAGTCTTTTCCCACAAATCTCCAGTGCCACGGCTCAAAAACATAGTAATTATTATTTTGAGGGTAAGATAAAACAAAGCCATACTTATAGGCATTATCAATCAGCCATTTATATTCTGAAGTTTCATCAAAACCTTTAAGGCTCGCTCCGACGCTCTTTGTAGTAAAATCTACTGTTGCCCCTAATTGGTGTTCTGAATATCCTTGTTCTGCCGAGAAACTGTTGGCGGTCCCTGCGCCATACCGGACAACATAAGAGTTTTTCAAGCCAAGCTGGTCGCCAAAAGACCTGTACCCCGATAAAACAAACAACTCAATGTCTGCCATTTTTGCATTATCTAACATACGGTAAAGGAAGGGCAAAACATCGGTATGGAGTTGTATTTTCTCGCCACTTTTATAGATATAATCTTCTTTAATATAATTTAAATCCGGGGGCACATAATTGTCGCTTAGAAAATATACTTTTGAATACTTTTTTAGAAGTTCTGAATCCAGTTCGCTAAGTTTTTTAAAAACATCAACGTTATTTGAAAGGTCTTGCACGACACCTGCAATTAACTTATTTTTTTGATTTTCATTGTTAAGCGCTTCCTGCAATAAGGTGTTGCTTTCTGCCAATTTGCCAAAAAGATTTTTTATTTCCGTAAAATCATTCTGTATTTTAGAAACTTCTTTTTGTAAATTATCAACATACAAATAAAATTGGTACGCGCCAAAGCCAATGCCGCTAATTAAAATAATAACAATGGCAACAATTCCCACATTTTTTTTAATATATTCTATGTTAAGCATATTTAACTTTGAATTACGAAATGGACAATAAAAAGAAACCATTTCGTAATTCAAAGTATTTAAATATCATACCAAAAAACCGCCTTGAAGTCGACTTCTTCGGCGCAGTATTGTAATATGCCATAGCCTCAAGTATTGACAGACATTTTTAGCAAGAATATGCTTGGGGTATAAGCAGTTTCCAAATCTAAAGGTCGTTTTACAAAAATATTATAATATTAAATAAAAACACTATGAATAAATTATTTATTTTATTTAATGCCAAAAAAACTTTGCTGCTCGCGGTGGTAAGTTTGCTTTTTGGCTTGCTTTTGCTTGGTAGCGCCAATTTTATCATGGGCCAGGAAAATTCACTAAAAGAAATTTGCAACGGCATAGATGATAATGGCGATGGCCGGATAGACGAAGGTGTAAATTGTGACCATTACTTAAGTTATCTTATAGACAAATTAATAAAACCGATAAATGTTGTCTTGCGCGACCAATTTATGGGCCCAACGGAATTTCAACTCACTTCAATAGAAAGGCTTCTTAATCCTGCCAGAAAAAATCATGGCAACATGACATTCATTCCAAAGAGAGAAGATTTGCACTATTTGGCTTATCGCCTTAAACCATCCGATGATTTTAACGGTCAATCGGTATTAATAGAAAACCAGTTTGAAAAGAGAATCGTCTTGGCCACAACTCCCCGCTATTTACTGACTCCGACCGGTAAGAAAAAGGGAGTGCTCCCTGTTGATAAAATAATTTCCCAGCTTCCTTCGTTCGTTTCCAATAGAATACTTGCAACAATGACTCCCCCCGTTCCCAAAAACGCCAATCATTATTTATGCTACGATGTAGAACCCTACGACCTCGCTGTTGGAGTATCGCTTAAAGACCAGTTTCAAAAAAGAAAATTTGAAGTAATTCGGGCGCGTTATTTATGCAATCCCGTCCAAAAAACACACGATGGAAAAATCAGCGAAATCGTTGATCAAGACAACCACATCATGTGTTACGAGGTAGTTCCGCATTTAAAGATGAACCTCAAGGCGATAACCAATGACCAGTTCGGCTTAAAATCTCAAACTCTTGTCCAACCAGAAGAAATTTGCGTTCCGACCGTAAAAACCGAACTTGATAAACCCACCTGCGTCCAGCCAGATGAAAATGGCACGGCGGTTATTTTTGCCAGCGATAAGGAATTCCGAACTACTGGCGGTCAGTTGGTCATTATTCCATCGGCATTGGCGACAACCGGCTTGACGGCTGACGGTATGCTTATGAGCGGCCCCGATACGATTATAACGAAAACGGGCACCCCAGAGTCGGGAGAAACGTACAAGTTTGAAACTGAAATGCTTTCAATGACGCTTTCTGGGAGCGGTCGTGTTCTAAATATTCCCGTGAACGGAGAAATTAAAACTAATCCGCGAACTCCGGGCGACCCGGTGCAATCATTTGACACGGAAATGATGAAGCTCCAAGGGCAGTTGCCTCCGGGGGATCCCGACTTTGATTTGCTCCGCATTACCGCTGGGAATAGTTTTGGTTTGCCAAGTCCCGGACACACTACGCTCATTCGCAGCGGCACGAAATATTGGAGTTGGAACGTGGACAGCTTTTTTGACATAACTTACCGAATTGATTTTGTCGGGGCCCCCGACGGACCCTATGCCGGCCAGAGCGGTTCAAATAACGGCGCAGTTAAGTTGCAGGGTTCTTGCCAAAGTTCCGACTAAGCCACAAAAATTTCTGATTACAACAAAAAAGCCTTCGCGGGCTTTTTTGTTGCAATCCATTTTAAATTGATAATTAC
>CAYJVF010000039.1:0-4972 GCA_964373565.1 uncultured Candidatus Saccharibacteria bacterium | reverse complement strand
CATATTTTAAAAAAATCTTGATTAATTTTTTTAGTGATTTTTGGCCCCATATGTGCCGAGGGTGGGACTTGCACCCACAAGGGTTATACACCCACAGGATTTTAAGTCCTGCATGTTTGCTAATTTCATCACCCCGGCAAGAATTTGTCAATATGGAGGCCCGGATGGGAATTGCACCCATGTACACGGTTTTGCAGACCGTTCTCTGGCTACTTGAGTACCGGGCCGTAATTTTCTTAATTTTAGACTATTTTTCTTCTTTTTTCAAGCATCCAAATAGCGGTATGCGAATAGCGCACTACGAATGTGCACATCCAAATACTAAATCTATCCAAATGCGCCCATCCGAATTAAGAACGTTTTATTTTATCTAAAATCGCTTCAATTTTGGAAGCTTCCAAAACTTCCTTATCCCGCACAAAAATAATCTTAGGAACGGGTCGCATGTTCACCATTTTGTTTATCTTTTTTTGCACGTCATACACGCCTTTGTTCAAAACTTCCACCACATGGTCGGTTTTTTCTTCCGGTAACACAGAAACATATGCTTTGGTTTGGATTAAATTCGGCGAAGTATCAATGTGGGTCAGTGTAACCAGTGACCCCGTAAAATCAAAATCGCGCAGGATAATCTTGCTGATTTCGTGCTGTAATAAAGAGTTTACTTTTTCAATTCTCGTTGACATTTTCTTGTTTTGATATTCTACTCCTTTTATGGTATTTTTACAGTAGTTGTTCGGCGTGGTAAAAACTTCACCAAGGAGAGCATACTCATGGCCAAAAAATCTGGCGTGACCCCACAACGCGGGCGTGTTGTCAGAGGAGTCATCTTGGCATGGCTTCTCAACGAAGATCAGCTCTTGGCGCGCAGCATCTCACTAAGCGCCCGGAGAATCGTCAATGAAAGCTATGGGATGGTCACCGAGGACGAGATTCGGGAAACCCTGGACCCTTGGGTGAAGCGCAGAGTCAAAAGGTAACTTCCCACAGGGATTACTGACATGGTGCACAGCAAACATTGTGCACCTCTTTTTTTACAGAACTCCTTTTTGCCGTTCCTCCATATACGCCGCTACAATATCTCCTTTTTCAATTTTTACGTTCCCTTCAAATAAAATTCCCGCTTCATCGCCTTTTTTCAACAATTCAGCATCTTTTTTATCCCTCTGGAGATTTATAATTTTACCAGAACCAATTTTTTTATCGTCTCTGACCACATCAACCCTTAATCCTTTTTTAAATTCTCCTTCTGTAATTTTCCCTCCGACAATCTGGCGGTTTTTTTCAGCCCAAAAAACCAGCAAAGTCTTTAATTTTCCAACATCCCTTCTTGAAACTTCCACCTCTAATGATTTTTCCATTGCGTTTCTGGTTTCTTGTATTAACTCGTAAATTACATCAAAAGTTTTTATTCTTACTTTTTTGTTTTTGTCAGCCTTCATTAAAGCCATTACGGGGGAATGAATTTTCACCCTAAAACCGATAATTTGGGCGGAAGACATTTCGGCAAGCTTGGCATCGGATTCGTTAATATCACCAACCTCCGCCTTTAAAATTCTCAAGAAAACTTTATCTTGCGGTAAATTTAAAAGCATTCCGTCAATTGCCTCTAAAGAACCAAAGCAATCCCCCTTTAAAATTATATTTAAAACTTTTTTGTCTCCGCCAATATTTAAAACAGCTGGGCTTATTTCTCTTTTTGCGGATTCTGTTTTTAATTTTAGTTCTGCCGCCGGTAAATTCTCGTATTTTTCAAATTTTTCCCCCACGCCCGGCACAGATTGAAATCCCAATACAACAGATGCAGAACCCGGACGAGCCTCGTCTTTTTCTTTTCCTTCAAAGTTTTGCAATGATTTTATTTTTGCCAAAGCCAAATCGGTAGCAATGATATCTTTTGGCTTTAAAATTCCCTTTTCAATAATAATTGTCGCAACGGGCCCCCTTAAAGAATCCATGTGCGACTCAATTACCAGACCCTCTGCGCTTGAATTAACATCGCAGGCTAAGCTTTGCATATCCGATACCAATAAAATCATTTCCAATAATTCATTTATGCCGGTTTTTTCTTTGGCTGAAACTTCAATTGATGGCACTTGTCCCCCCATTGATTCTACGGCAACATCGGTTGCCGCCAATTCTCTTTTTATTTTTTCTGTATTGGCCGCAGGCAAATCAATTTTATTTAAAACGACGATCATCGGTATGCCGGCTTTTTTTATTGCCCTCATAGCTTCTTTTGTCTGGGGTTGAACAGATTGGGCCGCGTCAACCACCAAAAGAGCAATGTCGGCTACATTTGCCCCTCGTTGACGCATAGCAGAAAAAGCTTCGTGGCCGGGGGTGTCAATAAAAGTTATTTTACTATTTTTAACTTCAACCTCATAAGCTCCGATATGCTGGGTAATTCCTCCAGATTCTTTTGAAGTTATTTTTAAATCTTTTATTGCTTCCAGCAAAGAAGATTTTCCGTGGTCAACATGGCCCAAAACAACAACCACTGGTTGCTTCTTGGCAGGCTCTTGATTCTTTGTGACTTTATGTTTTATGACTTTATTGTGCATGGATTGAATATTAGCTTAATTTTGCTTAAAATTCAATTAACTGTTAAAATAAAGCAGATGGATAGCCAAACAATAAATTTATATTTTTCTTCTTTTTCTTATCTTGCCTTCTTTTTGATTCTTTTGGTTTTTCTTATATTAACAATGGTTTTGAATTATCACTGGACTCACTATGGCATAGAGACAGATAAAATAAAAAAAGTGAGAGCTTGGTATTTCGGAATTTCAGCCGGTTTTTTCATTTTAATGCTTTTTTCTTTAATATTTATAATACTCTGAATTACGAAACTCCCATTTTAAAAGATTTTTCGGGTCTTTTCTGAGACGGGCGATCCGGCAAAGCCGGCCTCGCTCGCGTCTTAACCAAATTTTGGTTATAAATTCGTCCCGATGAAGAATTTTATTAAAATTCTTCATACGGGATCCCGTATCAAAATTTATAAAGATAAATTTTTATCGGGACAACAATTTCTACCCGTAGCCTTTGGCTACAAGTAGAAATTCTATCAAATTTTCACCTCCAAATTTAAGAAAAATACCGCGAAAGAGTTTCGTAATTCAGAGTATAATACTGAAAAAATGATGGTAACCCTTTTAGAAAACGAGAAAATAATTTTGGTGGTAAGACGCCATTGGTTTGTGATTTTGGCAGAAGCTGTAATATTATCCATGCTGGTAATAGCCCCCTTTGTTTTACTTTTTACATCTCTTGTTATTTTTCCGGCTTCAGCCGATTTTTTGGCAAATTACCTTAGTTTAATCATATTTTACATAGCTTTTTGGATGCAATTACTATGGATGATTTTCTTTGTTTCTTGGACTAATTATTATCTTGATGTGCTTTTAATAACAAATAAAAGAATAATTGACATTGAACAACTAAGCCTTTTTTCAAGGGATGTTGCCGAATTAAGATTGGAAAGCATTCAAGATGTAAAGGTGGAAGTTGTAGGAATTATTCAGTCTTTATTAAAAATGGGCAATATTCATATTCAAACTGCTGGATATTCAAAAGAAGTCTTGTTGCAAAATATGCCGGAGCCCTATAAAGTAAAAGACATAATTTCAACGCAGTATGACCAATTGATGCATAAATCCATACCATTTACAGGAACAAAAAACTAAATCAAAAACGTCCGCCTTTGGCGGACGTTTTTGATTGGCGGAGGAGGTGGGAGTCGAACCCACATAGCAACTTGCGTCGCTAAAGTTTAGCAAACTTTTGCACCAGCCATTATGCGCCTCCTCCTAACATGGCTTAATAATGCGCTAAAAATGTATTTTATTCAAGTGCTTGGGATTGCTACTTCCAATAACCCTAAAATACTCTTTGATCTTCTCCTTCTTTTCAATAGAAACATGCCTTGTATTTTCTATCTTTGGTTCTAAATTTAGATTTTCAAGAATGCCAAATACCGAATCTCTTAGAGGAGCTGAGGCAGTTACAAAAGTTAATCTGGGGTAACAATATCTTTTGTTTTTGATATTATGACATTCATAGAAAAGACACCCATCGGTGTCCATTAAACCTCGCACGCAGGCAATGGAAAAAGATGAACTTTTTTTAACCCAATTTGGAATGTCCACCTGCATTTTAACCTTATTCCCAGTTTTTAATCCCCGCAAAATCAAGTAATCAACGAGGCTGGTACTTGAAACCAAGACTCTTGCAGCAAAAGCACTCTTATGATTAACAATACTTGGTTTTTGAGAAAAGAGTTGCTCAATGAGTTTACTTACAAATTTAATATATTCTTTGTCATCCTTATTATTTAAAGTTATACAAATTTGATTTGCGTATTTGGTTATGCCCCCATCCCCCAGCATAATACCCATAAACTCTGCCAATTTTTTACTTTTTCTTGGTCTACGTATGGGTTTTCGCCTAAAAATAGGAATGTCTAAAAACTTTCCTGTCTTTTGCCACCATTTGTATCTTTTTTGTTTTCTATATTCAGAATTCCCGCCAAACTTTCCACTCTTTACTGCTGTCATATATCCCGGATACGGGTTGGCGTACCAATAATCATCCCTCTCTTCAAATTTCTCGGGTAGAGGAATATTTGTCCTCTCGCATAGTAATTCCATCGCTGATTTTTGCATCAAAAACTTTTCGCGCCTCCAGTCTCGGATTGTTCTTTTAGAAAGGTTGCATAGTTGCGCGGCTTGTGTAATAGACATTTTTGCCAAAACTTGATTAATAAATTTATTTTGCCCTCCTTTTGGCAATAAGATTCTCATGGGTTTATACACGACTTACTATGCCTCCATTATACCATAACATTTGAAAAGGCGTGACTTATATGTTAATAATGATATCGGAGGAGTGTCAGAGCGGTCTATCGAAGCGGTCTTGAAAACCGCGACCCTTACGGGTCTCGTGGGTTCGAATCCCACCTCCTCCGCCA
>CAYJVF010000038.1:0-5259 GCA_964373565.1 uncultured Candidatus Saccharibacteria bacterium | reverse complement strand
GAGCTGGCACGCCAAACCTTAAACGAGGAAATCAGGAAGATCGATGACTGCCGCCAATCAAAGAAAAGAGATTTAAAATCATTAATCCGGGAAAACGAAAAACTCGCCAATCAATGTCAAGATGATTTGGCGGAATGGGCAGAGCGAGATGAGGAGCATCGCGCATGGACATTTGAGCATCATCCTGATTTGCGCAGACTGTATGGAATACATGCTCCAATAGGCACGCCACCAGCGCCTACTGTTTCAGTAGTACCCCTCCCAACAAAAAAAGAAAACGGAGACTGCAACCCCCCAAAAACCGACGCGGTGTTGCGACCACAAGCCCAGCCTTGGAAGTTTTTCATTACCTTCGATGAAAATTCCCGAGGAGTCCCATTGCCTAACAAGCAGGATGAGTTTGTAAAAGAAGTTTGCCCTATTCTTAATGGAGCCAAGCTCTATCAACTTAAAGGCGAGCTTTTGCACCAAAAACTCATGGAGGTTGTCCGCAAAAGCATACATCAGCGCCAGAAAATGAACCAAATCTATGGCAACAAGATGTTCCATGGATGGAAAAAAATGAATGTGGGCGGTTTTTACCGGGTGCTTCTCAAGTTTGATGAAGGAAAACGCATTGTCTGGTTTTCTCCTCAAACGCACGAAGTTTACAAAAAAATCCGGCGTGGCTAATAATATGCCTCGCATGGCACCAATTAGGATGATCGGTGCCTTTTTCTTGTGTCCAAACAGCCGCCGCGCTTTCGCGCGGCGGCTTTTGTAATTCGTGATTCGTGAAAATTCGTCAAAAATTCGTGGAATTCGTTTTCTACCTCGCGTACTCCACCACCCTATTTTCTCTAATCACCGTCACCTTAATTTCTCCCGGATATTTTAATTCTTCCTCAATATTATGGGCAATTTGTCTTGCCATTTTTACGGCTCCCAAGTCGTCTACTTTATCAGACTTTACAAATACACGGATTTCTCTGCCGGCCTGAATGGCGTAAGTCTTTTCCACTCCCTCAAATTTATTGGCAATGTCTTCTAACGCTTTTAATCTTTGCAAATAGTTTTCCAAAGTATCTTTTCTGGCGCCGGGACGTGAGCCAGAAATTGAGTCTGCCACCGTTACAATAATAGATTCAATGGAATCATGCGGATAGTCGCCATGATGGCTCCTCATTGCTTTTATTACTGCGTCAGACTCGCCATATTTTTCCAAAATTTTAATTCCAATTTCAATGTGAGAGCCTTGTATTTGCTGGTCAAGCGCCTTGCCAATGTCATGAAAAAGCCCGCCTCTTTTTGCCACTTGGCTATTGGCTTTTAACTCGTCGGCGATGGACTCGGCAATCAACGCTACTTCCATTGAGTGAAGCAAAACATTCTGGCCATAAGAAGTCCTGTAATATAATCTGCCAAGTATTTGCACCAATTTTTCATCAACACCAATTATTCCCAAGTCATAAATTGCTTTTTCGCCCGCTTCTTTGACAATTTTGGAAATTTCGCCCGTTGCCTCTGCCACTTTTTCTTCAATTTTGGCCGGCTGTATTCTTCCGTCGGCAATTAATTTATCCAAAGCAATTTTGGCAATCTGTCTGCGAATAGGGTTAAAGCAAGAAATGACAACTGTGTCGGGCGACTCGTCTAAAATCAGCTCAACCCCCGTTAGCTTTTCAAATGCTTTTATATTCCTGCCTTCTTTCCCAATAATTCTTCCCTTTATGTCTTCTGATGGCAAAGTAATTGTGGTTGTGCTGATTTCTTGGGTATGGGGAACGGCTGTTTTTTGAATAGCCATTGTAATTATTTCTTTGGCCCTTCTTTCTAGCGTCTCTTTTCCTGCCGCTTCAACTTTTTTAATTCTTTCCAAAATGTCTTTTTGATAGTCAGTTTCCACTAAACTTAAAAGTTCTTTTTTAGCATCTTCACGGGATAATTCAGCCACTTTTTCCAGCTTTGTTTCAGCTTCCAGTCTCAATTTATCCAAATTTTCTTTTTCTTTGACTAATTTTTCTGTTTTCTGGCTAAGCTCTAATTCTTTTTTGTCAAAAGATTCTATTTTGATATCAAGCAATTTTTCTCTATCTAAAAGCACCTGCTGGGCTTTCAAAAATTCCCTTCTTCTATGGTCAACTTCTTCCTGCGCCTTTTCAATTATTTTTGAGGCTTCGGCCTGTGATTTTTTTACCAATTCTACTGTTTCTGTCTTTACATCCTGCACTTTTTTCTGAAGCTTTGCCTCTAGGGTACCCGCCCTTTTTTTAGCTAAAGACTGGCGGACGTAATAACCAGTAACGCATCCTACCGCAACTGCTAAAGCAATTGTTATAATTGTGAATAGATCTAGTTCCATAGCGTAAAATCAAAAATTAAATATTAAAAATCAAAATGAAAATCCAAAAATTAAAGTTTTGCGGCAGAAGCCAAATTTGCTCCTATTTGATATGTCATTTAGATATATGATTTTTGATATTTGATATTTTAATAAAACAAGCTCACCAACTCGGTGAGCATGTATATGACATTTTCCAAATTCTATTTTATAGATTCTATTTTCTAGGCTTATTTTGCTGACTCTATTACTTCGTCAATCAGTCCGTACTGCTTAGCCTCTTGGGCGGTCATGTAGAAATCCCTGTCGGCGTCTTTTTCCACTCTTTCTATTGGCTGACCGGTGTGTTTTGCCAGAATCTCATTCATTTTTCCCTTTATCTTTATAATCTGCTTTGCGGTAATATCTATATCGGTCGCTTGCCCCTGGAACCCGCTAGAGACCTGGTGCAAAAGTATTTCGGCATTAGGTAGGGCAAACCTTTTGCCTTTTGTACCCGCCGCCAAAAGTAAAGCTCCCATGGAAGCTGAAAGACCGACACAAATAGTGGAAACGGGGCATTTGATAAACTGCATGGTATCGTAAATCGCCAACCCTGCAGTCACCGAACCCCCGGGACTATTTACATAAAGCTTAATGTCTTTTTTGGGGTCCTTAGAAACCAAGTAAAGCATTTGGGCAATTACCACATTTGCGTTTAAATCGGTTACGGTACCCGCCAAAAAAACAATGCGCTCTTCTAAAAGCCTTGAAAATATGTCATATACGCGCTCGCCGCGTTGTGATTTTTCGACAATAGTCGGCACTATTGGCACGTTTTCTAATTTCTAATTTTTAATTTATAATTTCTATTAAATTTCTAATTTATAAACAAATTGTCTGAAAATTAATTTATTGAAAATTTAATGAAAATTGATAATTGAAAATTGAAAATTTAATGTATGATATTTACGAATTATTGGAGAAACCCTCTAATTTCCCAAACACTTTTTCGTTATATATCATACCCCTACTATACTCTTTTAACTGCTCTATGTCAATTTTATTAATTTGATCTGGCGGATACTTTCTTAATTCTCTATTAACTTCCTGTTCCAACTCTTGACTGGAAACTTCAATAGCTTCTTTTTTGCCTATTCCCCTTAGCACCAGGAAATTTTTAAGCCTTTTTTCGGCCTCTAATTTATAAGAATTTTTAATTTCATCTTCTGTTTTTTTAATGGAAGCTAAATAATCTTTAAATTCCAGCTTCAAATTTTGGGCCACATTGTTTTTTAAATCTTCAAATAACTTTTCTTTTTCGTATTCCACCATTTTTTCTGGCAGGTCAAGGTTTATTTTTTGGGAAATTTGGCTCAAAATTTCGGCTCTTTTTCTTTGTTTTTCGTTTTCTGTTTTTTCTATTGTAATGCCTTCTTTGAGATTATTTTTTAAGGCAACTAAGCTGTCAAAAACACCGAGTCCTTTGGCAAATTCATCGTTTATTTCGGACAGTTCCATTTTCTGCACAGAAACAACTTTCACTTTAAATTTAGACTCTTTCCCGGCCAAAGATTTATTTGGATTATTGTCGGGAAATTTAGATGAAAATTCTTTTTCGTCTCCAGCTTTCATACCAATAACATTGTCTTCAAAATCTTTTAAAAATCCTCCTTCGCCTAAAATAAATCTGTCTTTAACTTCTTTGCCTTGATTAATATGCTCGTTTTGATACTCAATTTCCACAAAGTCTTTATTTCCAGCGGGCCTTGCAACTTGCGAAAACTTGGCGCGCGACTTTTGTAAATAGTTTACTGCGTCTTCAATTTCTTGCTCCGTAACTGAAATTTCATTATTTTTTATTGCATAAACAATTTTTTTGTAGTCGGGCAAATTAATTTCGGGCAATACGGCAACCTGAATTGTAAACAAAAGCTCACTACCTTTGGCAATTTTTTTAATTTTCACATCTGGGTTCCCAATCGGCTCTAAATTATTTTCCTTTACAAACTTTGTGTAATTTTCTTTTACGGCAATTTCACCGGCTTCCATTAGTAAATTTTCCTGCCCCACTTTCTTTTCTACCATTTCTTTTGGCACCATTCCTTGCCTAAAACCATCCACTTTTACATGGTCTTTTAAATGCTCTAAAGCCTTATCAATATATTTATTAAATTCCTCGGCGGTAAGCTCAAAATTAATTTCAACTTCTGATTTAGGCAACTTTTTTAATTCTGTTTTCATATTTTTTACTTTTAATTAAAAATATATGGTAAAATGAAAGAGAAAATTGGACGCGCGTCGCATGCTTTAACGCAAAGAGTACTTTAACAAGAAGGGAGCTTCCCGTGAATCAAAAACTGATTCCCACGCAAGCTTGGCCAAACGACAAACGTTCCGCCTCAAAGAAAACATGGCTAGTGTCCGCCGGGGTAATCCTGATCGCCTTTATGGCCGGGTTTTTCTTTTGTCGAAAGGTATGGCCTCGCATTCAAACCATTACGGTTGAAAAAGAAGTACTAGTGCCGGTAAAAGTTCAAAAAGACGATGCGCTTGCCATTGATTTAGAAATTGACCGCCGGGCCCATCAAAGATTTATAGGCATCATGGAGCAAAGCTGGCTGGGGGTTTTAGAGATAAAAGACAACGAAGCCCAAACAGTTTTACACAAAAGAGCCGCGCTGGCTACCAAAAATCGTTTCTTTGACCTTAAAAATGACGTGTCATATACGGTGTACGGCTACTTTACCTACATGGAAAAAGGATACGGCATCGCAGGCGACGGCAAAAATACCTTTTTCCCTTTCGTATGGTATCCGGGCACCACCAAAGCCCCTATCATAAACCCCGGTACTATCCGGATTCCTGCGGGACGGCGCGTTGAACCAGGAACCCCTTAAATAAATAACCTGCCAAAGCCCACCGTTGTTACAGTGGGTTTTTTATGTATTGAGATGGTT
>CAYJVF010000037.1:0-5457 GCA_964373565.1 uncultured Candidatus Saccharibacteria bacterium | reverse complement strand
ATTTAGAGAAAAGATGCGAAAAGTCTTCTCCAACGAGCATTTCGTAATTCAAGGTTTTAAATAAACGATAACCCTTCAACTCGTTTCACTCGCTTTGAGTGAATTATTGATGATTTATGTGCGGAATTATCGGGTATATTGGCAAAAGACCAGCAGTGCCCATATTGATTGACGGACTGAAAAAGTTAGAATACCGGGGCTATGATAGCGCCGGTTTTTGTGTTCAAGGCAACGCGCAACTGCATGTTTTAAAATGCAAAGGGAAAGTTTCCGAATTGGAAAAAGAAATTTTAAATCATAATTTGAGTTCTTGCATGGGCATCGCTCACACCCGCTGGGCAACGCACGGACAACCAAACAAAACAAATGCCCATCCGCATTTAGACTGCACAAGTTCAATTGCCATTGTCCATAATGGAATTATTGAAAATTACTCTGCTTTAAAAGATTTGCTGATTAAAGAGGGTCATAAAATTGTTTCAGAAACCGATTCGGAAATAGTGGCTCACTTGATTGAAAGGTTTTTTAAAAATATGGCGGTTGAAACTGCGGTTGTAAATTGCCTAAAACTGCTCCAAGGAGCGTACGCGCTTTTAATTATTAACAAAAATTCGGAAAAAATAATCGCCGTTAAAAAATCTTCCCCGCTTGTTATTGGAGTGGGGGAGGGAGAAATGTTTTTGGCTTCCGATGTTTCGGCAATATTAGCTTATACAAAAAAAATAATTTACTTAGAAGACGGCGAAATCGCCGAAATTACAAAAAATGGTTATTCAATAAAAAATTCAAACGGCGAGCTTGTTGATAAAACAATCAGCGAAATTCAATGGAACATTGCCCAGATAGAAAAGAGGGGATTTGAGCATTTCATGCTCAAAGAAATTTTTGAACAGCCCGAAGCTCTTGAAAATACCATGCGCGGCCGTTTGAAAGACGGACAAATCAAGTTAAATATCACCGTAGATTTTTCCAATGTTAAGAGAATTATAATTATCGCCTGCGGAACAAGTTGGCATTCGGCATTGCTAGCAAAGTATTTAATTGAAAAGCATGTTGGCCTGCCGGTGGAAGTTGACTATGCTTCCGAATTTCGCTACAGAAATCCTATTATAAGGGCTGACGACTTGGTTATCGTAATTTCGCAATCGGGAGAAACAGCTGACACCTTTGCCGCCTTAAAAGAAGCAAAAAATCGTGGAGCAAAAACATTGGGGATAATAAATGTGGTAGGTTCCACAATTTCCAGAGAAGTTGACAGCGGAATTTATTTGCATGCCGGCCCTGAAATCGGCGTGGCAAGCACCAAAGCGTTTTCGTGCCAAGTGATGGCTTTAATTCTTTTGACTTTGCATTTATCTGGCGAGCCAAGCGAGGCTATTTTGGCAGAACTACCAAAAATCCCCGAAAAAGTTAAGCAAGTTTTGGCGCAGTCTGAAAAAATAAAAGAACTGGCGGAAAAATTCAAAGACGCTAAAAACTTTTTGTATCTGGGCAGGAATGTTAATTTTCCGGTGGCTTTGGAGGGGGCGTTAAAACTAAAAGAAATTTCTTATATACACGCAGAGGGTTATCCGGCAGCTGAAATGAAACATGGTCCAATCGCTTTGGTGGATAGCCAAATGCCAGTGGTTTTTATTGCGCCCGAAGGTTTTACCCACGAAAAAATTATCAGCAATATGCAGGAAATCAAAGCGCGCGGAGGAAATATTATTGCCATTGTTAACAAAGACGACTCAAAAGTCAGCGAACTGGCAAATTATATTATAAAAGTTCCAGAGACTTTGGAAGAATTGTCCCCGATTTTAAATGTTATCCCCCTGCAACTTTTGGCATATCACATTGCCGACCTAAAAGGCATTGACGTAGATAAACCCCGAAATTTGGCAAAGTCAGTGACGGTGGAATAGTTATCCACATTTTTAGTTGCAATGCAGTCATGAGGGGTATAAAATTAAGAAACAATATTAATTGTAAAAACGTTCAAGTTGCTTAGTTCGCTCAAATCGTTCAATTTAAACGATTAGAACGAGCGGAGCGACAGAGCAATAAAACAACAAAATGACCGACCCAAATTATAAAGACCTCTTAATTATTTTTCTGCTGGCCACAATTGCAATAACCGGAATTGCAAACCTTCTTTCCGATGTCACTATCACCTCAAGAATTATTTTATCGTTATTTCCGGCAAATTTAATGGGAGCACTTGATAAGGACCCTGCTGACCCTGAAGAATCCGATGGTTTCCAGCCTATTTCTACTACAACTCCTCCAGATGCGATGGCCACTATATCTGGATTAAGTCCGGCATCAGCGATAGTGGGCGGACGGGCTTTTACATTAAGGGTGGATGGCGCTAATTTTACAAACCAGTCTAGAATTCATTGGAGTAGCAATCCTGATGCTACTGCCGGGTCTAGTGGATACAGGGCAACAGGATTTTTCGAAGGAGTGGCTTCTCCCGAGGGTGGCTTTTTGATTCCTCCATCTTTGACCACTCAAATTACAGAGACAGATATTGCCAATGTTGGAATACGCTATGTGAAAGTTTATTCTGGAGGATTTTTATCAGCCTCAGCTCGATTTACCATTGAAAATCCGGCCCCTCAAATTACCTCCCTAACTGTTATGGGTTCTAATGCTCAAAATAGCGCGTCTAATCCAGCGCGAGTAGTGCCGGAAAATGACAATAATAATTATTCATTTACTATTGTGGGCAGTAATTTTGTAAATAACACGGCAGTTAAATTTAGAGAAAATTCCACCACCACTACAACTACCAATTTAACTGTTGCCAATAGAACGGGTACAACTAGAATGACCGTTACGATACCGGCAAGTCTTCTTAGGATGGCAGGTGATTTTCCCATTGAAGTTATTAATCCGGCGCCCGGCGGAGGAACTGCTACGACGACTTTATATATTCGCTAAGCGCCACCGTGTGGCGGCAATACCCATAATATCCAACTAAAAAGCGCTTTCTTCGAGCGCTTTTTGGTTGGATATTTATTCCGACGCGCGTTTTACATATTCTCCCAATTCCGTATTCACTTCAACTAAATCGCCCTCTTCAATAAATAGGGGAACTTGAATGGCGGCTCCCGATTCCAGCACAACTTCTTTGGTGCCTCCTTGGGCTCTGTCTCCCTTAATTCCCGGAGGCGCTTCTTTTACTTTTAGAGTTACTTTAATGGGCGATTTTACATTGATTATTTTCTCATTAAAAATAACGCCTTCTACCAAAGAATTTGGCTTGAAAAACTTTGCCTGCGAACCCAATTGGCCTTCCTTAAATGAAAACCTTTTTGACGGGTCGTTTTCTTCGCAAAACCAATACTCGCCTTTATTGGAGTACAAAAACTTGATATTTTTCTTTATTAACTCTGCCTCTTGAAAAACATCTCCTTGCTGAAAATTCCTTTCTTGCACAGAGCCATTTAACAAATTTTTAATTTTTGTTTGTATGACTGGGCGGCGTTGAGCCATTTTAACCAATAAGTATTCTAAAACCTCCCAAGGGCTTCCCTCGTAAATAAATTGCGTTCCTTTTTTTAGGTCAGTGTGAGTCAGCATTGCGATGCACGAATTTCCACCCAACTAACGAATTAACACGAATCACGAATATTCGTGTTTTCGTGTTCATTCGTCTGTAATTCGTGTTAATTCGTTTATTAATCAATTATTTTCCACTCAATATCCTTCTCTCTGCCGGCAAATAATAACCATTCTCCCTGCTTGCTGATAACGTACCATTTTCGCTTTGCTTCGCTGTAAACCATCGGGTCGCCTTGGTAAAACGGTTTTTTGACAATTTCTTTGGGTTTTAACGTGTCTAATTCAAGCCATTTTTTAAAGACGGTTTCAATGGCGTAGTCTAATTTCCGTGAATTTGCCCATAGGGCAACTTTATCTATGGCTTCTTTGGCTTTTTTGATAGACCCGGCCAATTCCAGCAATTGCTTGGCGGGTTTGGTAAATCGTGAATAAATTATCTTTCTTTTTTTAGCATTTTCTTTCAATTCTTGCAAGGATAGTCCTTTGGATTTGAAAAAATGGGCGACTAATTGGCGGATGGCGGTTTCTTCCTGTAAATCGTCAAAATAGGTTATGTGGTTTTTTTTAATGTATTCTTCAATCTTTTTAGCACTGCTTTCTCCGATGCCTTTTATTTCTTTTATTCCTTTAATGCCTTTTTCTTTATATATTTCTCCAATATCTTGCGTAAGTCCAGCTAAAATGCTCGCAACTTTGCGGTTGGCATTAATTTTAAAATCACTATCGCCATTAACTTCAAGAAGTTGCGCAATTTCTTTAAAAATAGCAGCCAATTCTTCGTTCATATCTTTTATCTTATTACTTTTATTGCAAATGAAAAGCCCAAGTGAGTGTCCTTGGGCTTGTTTGGCGGGGCATTGATTATGCAACGCGTTCACGGTGTTCTCGGAGACGGAAACACTTGCCATTTTTTGATTGAGTGCAACTTTTGTCGCACGGCCCTTTTTCAAAAAAACGACAACGACTGACGATGACCTCATCGTCGTCTTTGACTATCCTTGACACGCGGGCAACGTGTCTTTTGCCATCACAGCCAATCTCGTGGTGGTAAACCACCCTTTTTCCTTGGTAGGAATTGGTTTTTGCCAAAAACACGTTAAAATAAAGAACGATCATTCTTTTCCCTTTCTTGTGGCAGAGAATAAAGAAACCCCATTTTCTAACTTTATCATTAACCAATAATTGTGTCAATAGTGAAAAAGGGGAAATTTTTTGATAAACTAAAACCATGAACAAGCGCCGCCGAATTTTTATCGCCATTAACTTGCCCCAAGACATAAAAAAAACTTTGGCGGGATATGAAAAAAAATGGAATGAACTACCGGCAAAATGGATACCCGCGGATAATTTGCATATTACCCTGCTTTTTTTGGGGGATGTAAAAGATGAAGAACTGGCAGACATTTGCCTGACGGCAAAAGAGGTTTCAAAGAGGCATAGTATCTTGGATATTAATTTAAGTAAGATAAGTTATGGGCCGGATGGCAAGTTGCCGCCAAAGATGGTGTGGGCTTCCAGCGAAAAATCAAAAGAATTATCAGCGTTAAAAAAAGACTTGGAAGACTCGCTTGAGGGGAAAGTTAATTTACTGCCTGATTTTAAAATATTCAGCCCCCACGTAACGATGGCAAGAATATCGGCGCTTGCCTGGCGAGCTATTGAGCCAGAGGAAAGGCCAGAGGTTGATGAAAGTGTAGATCTAACATTTACCGTTGAATCAATTGAAGTCATGGAATCAGAGTCAAAAAAAGGCGGCTTGCAATATACTGTTATTGAATCGCACCAATTAAATTGATACATTATAATATATCAAAAAATATACCAATATATTAAATAATACACCAAAACACATCCTTTATTCGCGCGAATTAGAGATGTGTTTGCCAGTGTTACTATGAGATGGTT
>CAYJVF010000036.1:4210-5591 GCA_964373565.1 uncultured Candidatus Saccharibacteria bacterium | reverse complement strand
CCACTCAAATATTTTATTGCAATAAAAGCGGCTGACACTTTTATCACACACCTTTATTATGGTTGTTTAGCTGTCATTGCCACAGCAGTTTCCACCTCTGTTGCCGCAGGGACAAGCGTCCACGAGTTCAGTGAACTTACCAAAGTGCTTTTAAAAAAGCTCGCGTGTTTTAGCCCGACCCTACTGGGGCAAAGCGCACCCTGTTTTTTCAGTTAATTTTTCAAGTTTTATATCCCCCTCTAAAATTGAGCCGTCAGCGAATTTCCAAGTTGGGTAAGACTGAATTTGGGCTTCTTGGCATACTGGAAGCTGACTTTTGGCGTCTTGGGTTGAACACTCAACATAGAGAAGGTATTTTGCTGAACCGCCGAAAGCCTGTTTTTGGTCTTGGCAATGCGGACACCAAAAAGCTCCATAAAATATCGCATTTTTCTCTTTAAGGCATTTGGCAAAATCGTCGTATGCGCCCGGCTTTGTAGCCTGCGCATACCACCAGTATCCTAAAACGACGACTGCTATTATAACTACCGCAATAATTATTGTTTTTTTGTTTTTAAAATTTTGTATATTCATTTTATAACTTAGTTCTACATACTATTAACTAGAACCATTAAATCAATTACTAAATTAAAATTTTTTGTTTTTTTAATGACGCTTTTTTTATTAATTCCCTGTAAGCGCAGTGCTGGCAGGAAGATCTGGGCTCTGGAATTTCCGTTGCATCAAGACAGTTTTTTATATCCAAAATAGTTTTTTCAATCCAAGACAAATTACCCGAATAAGGAATTACGGAAGTTTTAAATTCCAACTTATCATTGAATATTTTGCCGTAGGTTTTTATGCCATTTGCGTAGACAAAGTACCCTATATCAGAAACCGCAAAGCCCAATTGCTTAAAAATCCATTGGTAAATTTCTATTTGTCTTTTATATCCAGCTTTATATAAACCGTTTAAAGAAACCTCCCCGTCAGTACTTGTTGATTTGTAATCAACAATATGAAGCTCTTTTGTTTTTAAATTCTGCCAAATGTCATCAATAATGCCGACAATGTTTAAATTGGTTTTTTTATGATGGACAAAGGCTCCCGATTTTTTGTTATTATCGTCGCGCCAAATGTGAAAGTTTGGATGCCAAAAAGGCACAGTATCTGCTATATTATGTCTTAGCATAATCTCATGGGGTTTTTGCTTTTCTCTAAATAAGTCAAATTCGTTTTTCAGCAAATTATCAACGGCCGAATTTAAAGACCAACCGGGCATATCGGGCCTTGCAATGCCCAGTCTTCTGTCCAAGTAAAAGCAGTGCGGACATTCTAAAAAAAGTTCTATTTTAGACCGGCTTACATTAAATGGAATACCAGAATCTGATTTATATAAATT
>CAYJVF010000036.1:0-4110 GCA_964373565.1 uncultured Candidatus Saccharibacteria bacterium | reverse complement strand
TCTTTTGGGTCAATGCAAACATTATTGGTATTTTTAAAAACCAAAAAATCCGCGCCCAAGTGCACATCTACGGAAGCTGGCTGAATGGAATTGGGAAAAAGCGGAGTTATGGAAATATGACCATCCGCTATGGCTTTTTTAATGTCTTTGTCAGATAGAATCATATTGTAATTTTACTAAAATTAAATGTAAAAGTAAATAAAAAAACCAGCGAGCGCGAGCCGCTGGTTCTAAATGCATGGGTGACACAAAGTTATCATAGCCCCCATCTTTCTATCGCGGGGCACATTGAGTTACTCGGTCAGCCTATGCCAGTTTACTTCCCCTTTGTCGGCTTTCAGTTTTTGTTCAAACCAATGCCTTAGCTTGCCAACATTACACGCGCTGGCATTGGGCACTTCAGTACCCGGAATGCGAGCGCACTCTCTACAGATGAGGGCGCAGTGGGTTCTTGAAATCTTAACTATATCCATTGCGCCGCCACATTGGCCATGAGTACCAATGCAAAACATTCTCCTCTCAACCCCAAAATCAAACGGCTTGTTTTCTGACAGACTTGTCAGTATAGTTTCGTTGAATTCATTTAGGAAAATGGGTTCTATAGACACGACGAAGCTCCTCTATAAAAGCGTATTGGAAAAGGACAATTCATTTTTCATATTACTTAAAATTCATAAGATTTCAAGTTTTTTTACTTTTTATGATATAGTTGATGAATGCAAGAAATAAAAACCGTAAAAATCACTGAAAAAAATTATCCAGAATTATTGAAAAAAATTCCTGACGCGCCGGAGGTTTTATATTATATAGGAAAGCTGCCCGATAATAATGAAAAAATTTTTGCCGTCGTGGGAACCCGCCGGCCTTCAGATTACGGCCAACAAGCAACACTACAGATTACCGGAGGATTAGCGGATGCGGGCTTAGTTATTATTTCCGGAATGGCGCCGGGGATAGACACATTTGCTCATAAAATTTGTGTTGAAAAGGGCGCGCGAACAATTGCAGTCCTTGGCACGGGACTAGATGAAAAAAGTATTTATCCTTCTGAAAATGTGGAATTGTCTAGGGAAATTGTAAAAAATGGGGGGTGTTTAATTTCAGAGTATCCCATTGGGACTCGCGGAACAAAATTTACCTTTCCCAAAAGAAATCGCATAGTTGCCGGACTTGCATTGGGAGTTTTAGTGGTTGAAGCAAAAGAAAAATCAGGGTCGTTAATTACCGCACGATATGCAAAACAGCAACACAAAAAATTATTTGCCGTGCCCGGACCGATTTATACATTAAACTCCGCAGGCCCCAACAAATTAATAAAAGAAGGGGCGACATTAGTTGAAAGCGCGCAGGATATTTTAGATGTATTAGGAATTGAAAAGTCCCATAATTCTCACGGCCGTGAGAATTATGGTACCGCCGAAAACTCAGCCGAGATTGCCATTTTCGCCGCCCTAAAAGAAGGCTCGCTACATATTGACACTATCATCGCCAAAGCCAAATTAAGCGCGCCGGTGGCCGGCTCCACCCTCGCCTTAATGGAAATTTCCGGAAAAATCCGAAACCTCGGCGGTAATTTATACTCCCTCAATTAAAAAACTATTTAAAAACTATATATACAACGTACTCTAACTTTCGCGATCGCGAAAGTTAGAGTATAGTGAATATATGAGAATATCACTAACAGATAAATTTTTATGGGATATTTATAATGTTCTTCAAAAAACAGGAGATACTGCTATCTCCCTGCTTAGTCCCAGTTTCGCAAAGTATTATTTACATGTAGGAAATCCGGTTTTTGATAAGTATCGGCATAATAAAAATAAGGCAGAGTTCAGAAAGTTAATATACTACGCAAAGAAAAATAGGTACATAAGGGTTGAATCCTTAAAGGGTAGCAATGCTATTATGCTCACTAAAGAAGGATTGGGGAAAGTACTAAGAGCCAGTTTTGTAATTGAGGGAAAACAAAAAAGAAAAGACGGTAAGTGGATTATGTTAATTTTCGACGTACCAGAAAAAGAAAAAAGGGCGCGAGATTTACTAAGAAGTATTTTACATAACTTAGAGTACAAGCTATTTCAAAAAAGCGTTTGGATTTCTCCCTACGATGTTTCTGATAAAACAGAGGCATTGCTACAAATGCATTCTCTGGATAACTATGTTAAGATATTTTTGATCGAAGAACTTTAATCTTAAAAAAGCACCGTACTCTAACTTTCGCGATCGCGAAAGTTAGAGTACGTACAGTTGATAGAATGCTCTCCCTGCAAATATTAACTACTCTCCCCCAACATCGCTTCGCTTGCCTTAATGGGAATTTCAGGTAAGATACGAAACCTGGGAGGTAATACTTATTCATTAAATTAAACAAAAATATGAGTGAAAAACAAAGAGTTCCAGACGAAATAAATATAGATAAAAATATAAACGAAAGGAATATTCCTGATGAGAAAAAGGTTTCCGAAAAAGAGGTTTTGGGTTTAGAATCAGAGACAAAAGAAAAAGAAATTTTTGATATTGCTAATTTTTTAGTTGAACCAAAAATAGACTATGGGGGTTTAATTAAAGCAACCGAAGAAGAATCAAAATTAGGAAATTGGGATAAGAAAGCACTATCCACACCATACGCCTCCGATTTAGAAAATATACTACTTGGATTTGAGGAGGTTGGCACCGATGCAGAAGAAACTGAAAAAGAAAGAATTGAAGCGATTTCTTTTTTAAAAGAGCGACTGCATGGGAAAGTTTTAGTGAACCTAGGGGCTGGAGTATATGGAAGTATGCAAAGTTTAGCGAGAGAATCAGGAACAACCACCTGCATAGAAATTGACAATTTTTTTCCAGAAGACGCGACAGATTCAAGCCCGTCCGTAGATTTATCGCCAAATAAAAAGAATGGCGAAATGCAAATCGTAACCGTAAAATCAGATATGCTAGATTTTCTCTCTCGTCTGCCTGACGAATCCGCATGCATAACAATAAATGGAATTGACGAAGAAATAATCAAAAATAAGGATTACCATAGGGCACTTATCGAAGAGATAAAGAGGGTCTTGCCAAAAGGAGGAATTGTATTTGGCAGAAACTCTAGTTGCCTTTATTTAGTCTCAGAATCTCTAGAAAGGATAAATCTAGAATTTTTGTCAGGCAAGTATATCATAAGCGCAAAGATTTACGAAAAGAAATAATAAATTATGCAAACATTGGTTGTGGTGGAATCGCCAACAAAAAGTCGCACGATTTCCAAGTTTTTAGGAAAAAACTACAAAGTGGTGGCGTCTTTTGGGCATGTGCGGGATTTGCCAAAATCCAAGCTGGGCGTTGATGTAGATAAAAATTTTGAGGCTACCTATATTATTCCCACCAAGGCCAAAAAAGTAGTTGCTGAATTAAAAAAAGATGCCAAGGCGGCCGATGAAGTGATTCTGGCTACCGACGAAGACCGCGAGGGAGAATCCATTTCCTGGCACTTGGCCGAGGCACTGAAACTGGAAAATCCAAAACGGATTGTGTTTCATGAAATTACCAAAACGGCCATTGAAGAGGCGCTGGCCAATCCGCGCAAAATTGACATGGCACTGGTAAACGCCCAGCAAGCCCGGCGTGTTTTAGACAGAATTGTGGGATATAAATTGTCGCCCTTTTTGTGGAAGAAAATTTCCAAAGGACTTTCGGCTGGCCGCGTGCAATCGGTTGCCGTAAGATTAGTGGTTGAAAAAGAAGAAGAAATTAAAAAATTCGTGGCGGTTGAATATTGGGCGGTCGAAGCCACACTTCGACCGCAAATTACAAATAACAAATCACAAATCACAAACGAATTTGTTGCTTTTTTAACTAAGAAAGATGGAAAAGTTATTGATAAATTAGAAATAAAAAATAAAGAAGAAACCGAGAGCATTCTTAAAAATTTAGAGGGCGCTGAATACAAAATAGAAAAAATTGAAAAAAAAGAAACCAAGCGTAATCCCCTGCCGCCGTTTACCACCAGCACCCTGCAACAAGCCGGAGCCAATAAATTCGGCTATTCGGCAAAATTTACCATGTCCTTGGCCCAGAAATTGTATGAGGAAGGGCTAATTTCGTACCATCGAACCGATTCACTGAATTTAT
>CAYJVF010000035.1:0-5718 GCA_964373565.1 uncultured Candidatus Saccharibacteria bacterium | reverse complement strand
TAGCAATTTTTTAACAAAAATATGCGGTTTTTTAGCAAAATCTTATTTTGCAAGAGGTCTATAATCATTTCGTTTCCCTCTCCTTATTTAGAAGGTGGCGGTGGCCGTATAAGTCAAAGTCGTGGTGTAGCTTCCTGCTTCGGTTGATCCTGAAATATTGGTGATGTAGGAAATTGTGCAAGTGGTAGAGTTAATGCCCGCCGAGGAGCTTATAATTGTTTCGCCTGTTACGAATTTGAAGTTATCAGCAGTAGAATATCCGGTTGCGGCAGCGGCAATCGGCGCCGTCCCCGAACACTCCGCGCCCACATTCGGCGTCGCATTATCTTTGGCATTAATGCCGAATTGTTCTGTGCCAACGGAACTGGCGGCGGCCGATGACATCGCAGTAATAGTATTTGCGCCGGCAGTAAGGGTTGTCCCGGCATAAGTGAGCACCATTCCTCCGGCCGCATTCGTGGCAGTCGTAACAGTATGCGACCCGCTAACCACTGCGCTTGAGGATAAGGTGCCTAACGCCAGCGTATTTGCGCTCAAGCTAAAACTCATGCTTTGAGCCACCGTACTTGAAACCGCCACTTGATCGTCGGTGATAATAGCCACATTGATATCGCCGGTGTCGCCAAAAGTACCTGAAATATTTATCGCATACGGACTGGCATTTGAAGAAGGATTGATTGAATTGGTACTGTCATAAGTCAAGATGATTTTATCGTTCGCCGCCACTACTGCGGAGCCAACGCCATCGGTCGGAGCGGTAAGAGTAAGAATACGGTTTTGTGTGCCGGAAAAAACCGCTCCCCAAGCGGTTGCGGTTGCAGATGCAGCAAGCGTTTCGGTGCTTTCCAAGCCGGTTGAAGCGCCATGCGTGAAAGTAACGGTGCTAATCGTCTTGCTGGTAAAGTTAAAAGGCGTGGTGCCGGTGGAAGGAAAGGTTATAATAATCGTATCGGTAGAATCGCCGGCGCCGGTCGGTGTCGTAAATTTGATTTTATGGCTTGAAGCAGTCGTTGCTTTTGAACTTGACATCGTGTCTGACGCGCTGGTGATCGCCGCGGCGTTGGCAACTTGCGTAAACGGCCCTGCAAAAATTGATAACATTGAAACTACCAATAACGCACTTATAACTTTATTAAAGTTTTTCATTTTATATTTTTTTAATTTATATAAACGTTGGGTAATTATACCAGTTTAATAACTTTTATAATAGCAAGGTATTTATCCACAGTTGTTTAAAATGTGGCGGTGGCAACATAACTTAGCGTAGCGCTGTAACTGCCGGCCTCGGTTGGCGCGCTAACATTGGCAATATATCTTGCCCCAAACACCGTGGTGGCGCCATCGCCGGTTCCCGAAACAACTTGGTCTGGAAAAGCCGTGGTATCTAACGCCCAATTTGCTGTGTTATACGGCGCGGTTGCCGAGCCAGTGCCGGAATTTACGATAAACCGCGCGCCGAATTGTTCCGAACCGGGGCTTGAGGCGGCCGCCGTCGCGCCAATCGCCGCAATGGTGAATGAACCTCTCGTTAGCGTGGCGCCATTTACTGTTATGACATATCCGCCAGTAGCATTGGTAGAAGCAGATAAAGTATGCGCGTCCGCGGCATCGGTTCCCGACCCAGCTGTATCACCCGTAGCGTAGCGCGCCGCAGACACAGAAAGTGTGCCAAACCCTATTGAATTGTCTGAAATGCTAAAAGTAAGAGTTTGCGCCGCTCCCGCCGCCGCGGTGCCGCATATTTTTGTCGTGTAAGCAGTGCCGTCTCCCACATGGGCGTTGGTAGTGCCGGACATTGAGCTTAGTGTGGTATCAAATCCAGTGCAGTTAGTTGATTGGTATCCTACCGAAACACTGCCGCCGGAAGTAACTGAAATGCAGGCGTTATTGGCATAATTGGCTTGGCTATTTTGTTCGGAATGAGCGTTGGTCGTGCCGGACAATTTTAATACAGTGGCAAAAGTTCCCGCGCAGGAAGTGCCAAGCCCTGTTACGCCAGTGCAACAAACAACATTGCTGGCATAAGCGGCGGTCGTTTGGCCGGAAAGTTCGGTGTGCGCGTTCGTGGCGCCCGACATCCTCCAAATCACCGTGCCGGTGCAAGCGGCGGCGGTTGTAACGGAACAAGAAAGCGTGCCGGCGTAGGCGATGTTTGTCCACAGACCAAAAACAAAGAGAAGAATGATGACGAGCGTCGTAAAACGGCCATATTTATTTTTATTTTCATACATAATTAAAAACCAAGAAGTTCCCCAAGCCCTCCCAAGAACGAACTTTCTTGAACAGGAGCTGGATTTGTTTTAACAGAAAAAGCAGTTTCGCCAATGTAATCTGATTGGACGCGGCACTGCGCAAGGGTAAGTGTGGTACAGCCGTCGGGTTCTCTGGTGCTTATAGCAACAAAATTTCCCTCACCAATATTTTCAGCTGATATTTCCACTGCGCTATCGCCAACTCCTGTTACCATGAAAAAACCGCCGCTCGCCGCCGTATTATAGATAACCAAACTACTCATCGGCTCGCCGGTAAATAGAAAATTGGTATTTTTAGGTTGAGGAGTAACAACCTGCTCACCTTCTTTGACATTCTTAACCACAGCCGTTGCCTTATCTACCTGCGCTCCCGTTTCTACTTCCATAGTAATGGAAGCGATAGCGCGGGTGGTAAAAGGCGCCGTGAGAAAAGCCAAAGAAGCGAGAAATAAAAAATTTACAAGAAGATTTTTTTTAATACTTTTTTTCATACTTACTTGTTAATTATCCAAACGAACGACTACGGTATGGCTAATCGTCCCGGTAAAGTTGGTTGGGTCTATTGTTGCATTACAGGTGCCCGAGGTCATCGTAAAGAGCCCTTCGTATTCTTTCTTGCCTGCCGGCACAGCAGAGGTGTTGACCACGGTATTGGCGGTTGAAGTAAACATAAAAACAGTATTACTGCACGTCGTGGCGCAACCAAAGGCAATGTAATAGTTCCCCGGACTAAGCGTGACCCCACTCACTGTTACGGGATTTGCTCCTGCCGTGGGAACATCAGTAACATCAATACTTTTTGTCGTACCTGCTTCGTCATAGACACAAAACCTCAAAGTGCCGGCCGTAGTAACCGCGCCCACATTATAGGTCAACTGGTTTACGGTAATGCTATAAGGGATGTTAAAGAGAGCAACCTTATAAGCAGTGAGAGATGTCATTGCCACCGCCGCATTTGCTCCAGTACCCAAACCGCTGGCGTTTTTCGTTACTACCGTTGTCATGGTGGACCCACCGCCCCCGGCCGGTGTCGCCCATGTCGCATCGCCTCGCCAGAAAGTGGAAGCCGAGGCGCCGGTGCCGCTGCCTAAGTTCGCAACCGGAAGATTGCCAGTAACGCCGTTTGATAAATTAACCTGCGCCCAGGCCGGATTGTTAGTTGCGCCGGTGTTAGATAAATATCTGGTGGCAGTGGCATTTTTTGCAAGGGCCGATAAAGTGTCTGTGGCGGAACCATATAACAAATCTCCCTGCGCAACTCCCCCCGAAACCGCCGTAAAATCATGACCCGGATTGGGCGCAAGGGCATAGGCCACCCATACAAATGAAAGAGAAACCCCCAACAAAAGACCGCAACTTAAAACAATATTGAATGTGGATAAAAAGTTTTTCATATTCATATATTACTATTTTTTCATTTTATCATATTGTGATAAAAATGACACGCTCGTTTTTTGAAGGCTGAAAACTTCAATCTCTATTTCTTCAATAATTTCTGAATAATTGAGTTCCCTAATCTCTTCCAATAACTTTTCTTTTAAATTTTGATTAACTTTTTGTCATCTGCAATATGAAAGATCGGGCTTCCGCTTTTGGTTTTAATATATTCGGGGATTTTATCTCTAACTAATTTATTATACTTTTTCATTCCAATGAAATAATTTGCAGACCCTTTTCTTTTATTTCTTTTTCCTGACCAAAAGCAGACAGAAAAAACTGGAAAACGAAAGTCGCCTTTTTCTTAATGCTTCTGCCTGTGTATTTTTTTGTTTTTGGATTCCACTCCCTTAAAAATAATACATCTCCCTTCTTAATGTTAAAGTCAGCAAGACGAACCTCGAATTTTTTCTTTTCCGAAACAATTAAGTCAAAATATTCCGGCCAAATTTTTTTTGGAATTACTGCCATAATTAATTTCCTTCAACGCACGCGTTAAAATTATTTATTTGACTGTTATACCGTTCTATGTAAATTTTGGTTTGATCGCTCAAATTATTATACTCGGCAACTAAAATATTATACTCTTCTACAAGTTGATTGTATTCCGAAGACCTTTTATTGGTTTTTTCTATTTCTTCCTTTTTCGCATCTAGTTTTAAAACAAGCAAATCTAACTGATTTTTATTAAATTCAATTTGGCTTATTAGGTTTTGGCTGGGTTGCTGACATGATGTAATGGGCAAACCAAACTCTTGCACGCCAATCCAAACCGCTTGCCCTTTATATGTTCCTTTCACAATCGCCACGCCTATTTCAGAATACCTTTCATTTAAAATATTGTCTCTGTGTCCTTTGCTATTCATCCAAAGCTGGACGACTTCGGCCTCGTTCTTAAAATTTCCCAATATTAAATTTTCACCAACTACAATATATTCGTAGCCTGCATTTTTTGTGAGTTGCCCCGGATCAATGCCGCCTGGCGAGATGTGTTCAAAGTACTGATTTTTAAACATATCATCCGCTTTGGCTTTTGCCGCCTTTGCCAGAATTTGATTTTCTGTTAGTGGAACCAGCATGCTATTATCAAATCTCTGAATATTGGTTTGCGCGATAATTTTGGAAGCGACCAAAGTTGATTGATTGGGATTTCCGCCAACATTTAAGGGCGAAGGCGCAAAAACTTCTTTTTTGACTTCTGTGATAATATTTCCAAAATCAATTTTTTTAAGTTCGCTTAAATTATTGCCAAAATTATTGTAAAGAAAAAATAAGTCGCTTCTGAAAAAATAAAATCCGGCCGCAAGAAAAAATATGAAAAGTAAAACTAATGTTATTTTGCGCATTTTCTGATCATATCAAATTTTTAATAATTTCAAAGTCCTTGAACATTTGCTCCCTTAAAGTGTTTTGATAAATTGCCACAGCAGGGTGATATAAAATAATAATTTTTATGTCTTTGTAAGAAGTTTTGACGGCAAACTTTTTTCCGTGCATTTGACTAATTGTTTTTAATTCGCCGAGCAATCCAAACTTCTCCATAACATAAGACATTGAATGCCTGCCCAGTGTCGCAATAATTTTTGGCTGGATAATTTCAATTTGCCTGTCTAAAAATGGCGCGTATAATTTTATTTCTTCTGGAAATGGGTCGCGATTTTCGGGTGGCCGGTCTTTGACAATATTGGTAATATACACATCTTCTCTTTTTAAGCCAATGGATTCAATAAGTTGAGTCAAAACTTTTCCAGCCGCTCCGCAAAACGGCCTTCCGGTGGCCGCTTCATTTTTGCCGGGCGCCTCGCCAATAAACATAATCTTTGCATCATGGCTCCCCTCGCCAATTACCGGAAAACTTTTATTTTCAACTCTAAAATTATAAAGCGGTGAATTTTTAAAATCAACCACCTCGTCTTTAATTTGCTTTAAAAGCTCGTATTTTTTGTTATCTGCCATAAAAAAAGATGATTATACTAATTACTTTGAATTACGAAATGCCCTTTGGAAAGCAAGTTTCGGGTCTTTTCTG
>CAYJVF010000034.1:0-5878 GCA_964373565.1 uncultured Candidatus Saccharibacteria bacterium | reverse complement strand
GGGTTCGTGGGCAGCTCAGCTGTCCCGATGGTAGTGTGATGAACGCGAGAGTAGGCTCGCCCGGTTAAATAATTTTGCTAAAGCAAAATTAGCGCCGAAGGCGCTATTTAACTGGGTAAATCGCCACCCCGCTAAGTGGGGTTTAGGCCAGCTCAGCTGGTCACCAAAGAACTTAATCTCCCCAAAAACCGCGAAAGCGGTTTTTTGATTAATATTTATTTTTTTGGTAAACTGACTAATATAATTTTATGAAGCTGTATGCTAAAAAAAGGCAAATTGATTTTGGTTTTGGCCGAAAACCCCAAAAAAACTTTTGGCAAAAAGTGGTGCCGGTTTTTTTATTTTTATCACTTTTTATAGTTTTGCTTAACTTATTTGAGCCGCAAATTAAAAATTATTTTTACTCTGCAACTTCGCCTTTTTCAAAAGTTTTTTGGCAGGCGGGAAGCGGTTCGGCCGGTTTTTTTTCATCAATAATCAACTCCTCTGAAATATTGCGTCAAAACCAAAAATTAAAACAGGAAAATGAAAGACTGCTTTTGAGATTGCTTTTGATTGAAAAAGAAATAGAAAAAAATCAATCCTTAACCGAATTTTTGGAAAACACAAAAAAAGACGGCCTTAAAACTTTACAGGCTTCTGTAGTAAGCATAGATATTTTTGAAGATTTTATTTTAATTGACAAGGGGAAAAAAGACGGAGTTTTAGAAAATATGCCCGTAATTTCCAGCCAAAAGGCGGTTTTTGGGAAGGTTGTAGAATCTTTTGATAACTTTTCAAAAGTTATGCTTATATCCCATAAAAATAGCGCCTTAGATGTCAAAGTAATCGCAGAGGCTGAATATAGTCAAGCCTTGCCCAAAAATAATAAAGAAAATGGCGGCCAAGTTAAAGCCACAATATACGGTTCCGTAAAAGGAAGCGGAAACTTATCTGTTTATTTGGATTTAGTGCCCCTTGATTCACAAATTCAACAAGGCGATGTGCTTTTAACTTCCGTGCTTGGCAAAGTTTTTCCAAAGGATTTTTTAGTCGGCAGGGTGATTTCAAAAAGCAAAGATGATTTGAAACCGTTTGTGCAAGCAACCGTTGAGCCTTTTTTTGATATTAATAACACAGAAAATCTTTTTGTAATTTTAGATTATCCAGTAAAATGATTCTTAAATACTTTTTAACATTATTGTCATTTTTTGTCGTGTCTGTTTTTCAGACAAGTTTTTTGGCATTCTTTAAAATATCAGGCGGCGCCGCAAACCTGATTTTTTTATTATTTATTGCGCTGGTTTATTTTTTAGGGACAAAAGATTACAATTACGGCTTATTTTTATCAATAATCGCGGGTTTTTTTAGCGACGTTTTTAGCAATTTATTTTTCGGTTTTTCAGTTATAGTTTTTATAGCCTTGTTTTTATCAGTAAAATATATTTTTTATATCATTAAAGAATCAGACCAAACCAATTCAATAGTTTATTTTCTGGCTGTTTTTTCCGGCTGTTTTTTGACATATGGCATTATTTTGCGAGTAGCTTTGGGCGATATTGCAATAAATAAAATTTTCTTGGCAGGTTTTTTATATAATTTATTTTTGGCTTATTGCATTTTTTATTTGTTTAACTTTTTGAAAGTTTCTTTAACTAAAAATCGGCAATTAAATGTTTTTAGGCAATAAATACAAATTAAAGAATCCCGAAGGCTATGTTGAAACCCACGAAGTCTTTTTAGACAAAATGGCTCAAGAAAAAGAGGCAGAGTTGGGCATTTCGGAAAAAAAGTTTGAAGTCAAAATAAAAGAAAAAATAATTTATGCCATATTGGGTATTTTTTTTATTTTGCTGTTTGTTTTTTTGTCAAAAGTTTTTTATCTGCAATTGATTGAAGGAGAAGAACTTTATATTGCAGCCCAAAGCAACAAAGCCAAAATAAGCCTTATAAGGCCTGAAAGGGGGATAATATATGATAAAAATTTTAAAAAAATGGTTTCTAATTCGCCGGCCTATGACTTGGTATGCGATAAAAGAAACTATTACGAATCCAAAGAAGATTTTTTACAAAAAATAATAGCGTTGTCTGAAATTTTAGATATAAAGTATAATGAATTGGAAAATAAAATCTCAACGGCCACGGAGTCAAAAGTGCTTATTTCAGAAAACCTCAACCACGAAAATTTACTGGTTTTAGAATCAAAAATGGCGGAATTATCTGATTGCCAAATAGAAAAAAACACCGTCAGAAACTATGCCCAAAGCAAACAATTTTCCCACTTATTGGGATACATAAATAGGGTTTCGCTCGAAGATTTGCGGGGCGGTAAAAATTATACTTCTTCAGATAATATCGGTAAAACCGGCATAGAAAAATACTACGAAGAATTTTTAAGGGGCACTCCGGGCAAAAACGAAATTATAAAAGACGCGCTAGGCTACAAAAGGAGCGATAGGGTATTATCAGAACCCGAGCAGGGCTACAATATCGTTTTAAATATTGATGCCGATTTGCAGGCAAAGGTTTATGATTCTTTAGAAAAATCAATTAAAAATATAGGAGCAAAAAAAGGCGCGGCGGTGGCTTTAAATCCGCAAAATGGAGCAGTTTTAGCAATGGTGTCTTATCCGTCTTACGATAATAATGTTTTCAGTTTTGGAATTTCGCAGTCAGATTTTGACAAACTTCAAAAAGATTCCAGCCAGCCTTTTTTCAACCGGGCAATTTCGGCGCAATATCCCACTGGTTCAACCATAAAACCGTTTTTGGCTTCTGGCGCGTTGCAAGAACAAATAATTTCTCCCAATAAAATTATAAATGATCCAGGATATTTACTGATACAAAGCCAAAATGACCCAAATGTAACTTATCGATTCGGCGGAGTAACTCCTCATGGTAATGTGGATATGCGCAAAGCCCTGGCCGTTTCCAGTAACATTTATTTTTACATCATTGGTGGGGGATATAAAGACCAAAAAGGTTTGGGCCCGGCCGGCATTAAAAAATATCTGGATATGTATGGCTGGGAGCAAAAAACCGGTATAGATTTGCCGGGAGAATTTTCAGGATTTGTGCCCTCGCCAAGCTGGAAAAAGCAGAAAAAAAATGAGAGCTGGTGGGATGGCGATACGTACAATCTTTCAATCGGCCAGTCGGACTTACAGGTAACGCCTTTGCAAGTTGCGGTTGCCTATTCGGCCATTGCTAACGGTGGCACGCTGTATAAGCCCCAAATTGTCCAAAAGGTCATTAATGGTTCAGGTCAAAATGCCCAACTTATCCGGGAATTTAAACCGGAAATTGCAAGCCAGCTTGGCATTGATCAAAAAAACTTACAGGTAATCAGAGAAGGGATGTACGATGGCGCGCAAAAAGATTATGGTTCATCGGTTATGCTGCGCGATTTGACTGTGCAAGTTGCCGGAAAAACAGGAACGGTCGAAACGGGGAAGGCGGGGTATTTTAATACGTGGTCTTCAAACTTCGCGCCGTATGATAATCCCGAAATAGTTTTTGTGGCGACGATTGAGGGTGTAGAGGGCTTGCGAGCGGCCACATTGCCCGTGGCTCATGATGTTTTGCAATATTATTTTTCCAAAAAATAATATTGCAACGAATCCCCACGAATTGACGAACGAATAAACACGAATCACGAATTCGTCGTTGCGAGCCGCAAACACGCACGCGCGTGTGCGTGTTTGGGGGGGGATGAAGTGGCAATCTCTATTGTGCGACTTTATTACCAAAATGAACGATCGTCCATTTTAGTAGTAAATTATTTTTGTAAAAAAAGAGGTGATTCCGCGGAATCACCTATACAAATAGCTTTGTGGGCTCGGTACTTGGCCTACACCTTAAAGTACTTTTTGAGAGCACGTAAGAGCTTGGGGGTAGGAAGTAAGACTTCTTTATCCTTCCCTCCAACAGTCCGCTTTTCCAGCTTGAGATAACCGTGAGGCACAAGGTATCCCTCTGCTACCGTTTCCATGGAAAACGAGCCGTGGTGTCCCTTGATGGCGAATGGCTCACCGTACTTTTCAAGACTTACCACGGCTAGGGGAATGACCTGTGCGACAAGCCATTCCTTTTCGGATAAGTCGTGGACTGGCTCTTCCAAAAAGTCGCCGAAGTGGCATAATGCGCCAATGTCTCCATTCAATTCGATCCTTTGATTTACCAGTATTCCCACGCACCGCAAATCTTCAAGATATCTCTTACTAATCTTCATCGTAATTCCTTTCGGGATTTCTCCCTATTGCGTTTCCTATTAAGGAAACTAGTTGTTCGAGAGCCAAATTTAGCGTATCATATTAAATTAGAGGTGTCAATAGTTGAGAAGATTTGTCAAGTTTGTTATTATTATCTATATGCCATTCAAAGAAAGCTCGCAATTTCAAACAGTAGAAAAACAAGAAACTTTAGGCCATCAAATAGAATATAAAGTGGGGGAATTTATTGGTGGCGGTTTTAATTGCGTTGAAAATATTGAAAGAACAAAAAATAATGGCGTAAATGATAAAAAGGGAGTAGATTTAATTATTACATTCGAAAATAACAGTAAAATGGCAATAGACATAACTGCCGACATAGGCGATAGAGTCAATGAAAAAATAAAAAGCATGAGAAGGAATTCTTTGGTTGCCATTGCAGAAGAAAGGAATGAACAAGGAGAAATAGCCATAGAAAAATCAAAAACGTTAATTCCGCGAGCTCTTATTCGTGTTGATGGTGATAAATGGGCAGAATACAATATAGAAAGATTAAATAATGAAATTATTATCTATATGCCAGACGCCACCAGAATCAAGGAGGAAAAAGATATATTACAGCAACTATTGAGACAAATTAGCTACTTTTCAAAAGATGATGAAAGTTATAAAAAAGCGACACAAAAAATCAGAGAAATGTTGCAAAGAGAATTAGAAGAATTAGAAAAAATAGAGAAAGAATTCGCTTAAAATATGAGCACGATTGATGAACTAAAAAAAGTAAGATTGCAAAAACTTAAATCCCTGCAAGATTCAGGTTTTTTGGCGTACCCGGCAAAAACAAAAAGGACACATTCAATTGCCGACGCGTTAGAAAATTTTTCAAAATTATCAAAATCTAGCAAAGAAATTATTTTAGCCGGTCGGATTATGGCCATGCGCAGTCACGGAGGAGCGACATTTTTAGATATTTTTGATGGTTCAGAAATCCGACGCCCGACGTCGGATAAAAAATCCGACGTCGGGCGTCGGGAAACTTCTAAAATCCAAGGACTTATTAAAGAAGATGGGCTTGGTGAAAAAGGTTATAAGTTTTTTATTGACCATTTTGATATTGGCGACTTTGTGGAAATTAAAGGCGTTTTAATTAAAACAAAAAGGGGAGAAAAAACCATTGAAGCCACCGATTACAAAATGCTGGCAAAATCTTTATTGCCCTTGCCTGAAAAGTGGCATGGGCTTCAAGACGAAGAAGAAAAACTGCGCAAGCGCTATTTGGATATTTTGTTTAATCCCGAAGTAAAAGAAATGATAAAAAAACGCGCTATTTTTTGGAACAGCATGCGCGAATTTTTAATGGAAAAAGGATTTTTGGAAGTTGAAACTCCGGTATTGGAAACAACCACCGGTGGGGCAGATGCCAAAGCTTTTGAAACGCACCATAATGCCCTTGATTTAGATTTGTATCTGCGAATTTCCACAGGCGAGCTTTGGCAGAAAAAATTAATGGTGGCAGGCTTTGAAAAAACATTTGAAATCGGCCGGCAATTTAGAAACGAGGGGATGGACGCCGAGCATTTGCAAGATTATACCCAAATGGAATTTTATTGGGCGTATGCCGATTACAAGCAAGGAATGAAATTAGTTGAAGAAATGTATAAATATATTATCAAAAAAACATTCTGCAC
>CAYJVF010000033.1:0-5908 GCA_964373565.1 uncultured Candidatus Saccharibacteria bacterium | reverse complement strand
CATTCATTATTTTCTTGAAGCTCTATCCATTGCTTTATGGCTCCCAAATAATTTCCGATATGAAGCTGATTTGTAGGCTGAATGCCAGATACTATTCGCACTTAATTTAAAATTTAAAATGACAAATTTAAAAACAATTTTAAATTTAAAATGTTAAATTTTAAAACGTGTTTTTAAATTAGTGCTTTTAAATTATTTTTGAATTTTAAATTTAAAATTTTAAATTAAACCTCTATTACCACCGGCAATATCATCGGCCTCCTTGATGTTTTTGTTGCCAGAAAATCTCCTATTTTATTCCTTATCTCGTCTTTTACATAAGACCAATTGACGGGTAGTCCGTGACCGGCGGATTTTTCAACAATTTCAACAACTTTTCTACGCGCCTGGTGAAGCAAGTCTTTTGATTCTCGCAAATACACAAAGCCTCTTGAAATAATATCGGGCGAATTCCTGACCTTACCAGTTTTGCTGTCAACAATTGCTATAATAACAAACATCCCGTCTTCTGCCAGCATTTGGCGATCGCGCAAAACAATTTCACCAACATCTCCTACGCCCAGTCCGTCTACAAAAACATAATTTGAAGGCACTTTGTCTTTCATTATTTCGGCTTTATCTGGGCTAAATTTTATTACAGACCCGTTGTCTGGCACAAAAACTTTATCTTTTGAGTACCCGAGTTCGTAAGCGATTTTGGCCGCTTCTTTTAAAAAATAATGATTACCATAAACGGGAATAAAATAAGTGGCCTTTATGTCGCTTATCATTTTTTTAATGCCCTGCCTGTTGCTATGCCCCGAAATATGCACATCAATTATTTCAGAAGAAAAAACATAGTCAGACAGCCTATACAAATTATCTTTTAACCTTTGCACCGTTCTTTCGTTTCCTGGAATTACAGAAGAAGAGAAAATAATAGTGTCTTGTTTTTTTATTTTTATGTGTCTGTGGTTGCCCGATACAATTCGGGGCAGAGCAGACCTTTCTTCCCCCTGCGCGCCCGTACAAATTATTATTACTTTATTATCTGCGTATTCGTGCGCCCTTTCAACCGATATTACCACTCCCTTTGGAATTTTTATGTATCCCAATTGCTGGGCCAATTCAATATTAAGTTTCATGGAAAAGCCATCTAAGGCAACTTTCCTGTTTGTTCTGGCGGCAAATTCAATGATTTGCTTTATCCTTTCAATTTGGGAAGAAAAAGTGGCAATAATGGTGCGACCCTGCGCTTCGCTGATAAGTTTATGGAGGTTTTTTAACATTTCTTCTTCTGTCACGGGCTCTTCTGTTTTTAACGCGCCAAGAGATTCCAACATTAAAATAGTCGGCTTTTTTAGTTTTGTCAGATGGGTGTAATCCAATTCTTTTCTGCCAATGGGTTTTTTTTCAATTGTCCAATCGCCAGGATGTATTACTGTGGCAACGGGAGTTTGCAAAATTACTCCAACGGCATCCATGATGGCGTGGTCAATGGCAAAAAATGACAATTCAAAGTTTCCCAATTTTATCTTTTCATTGATTGATTTTACATACCTTACATTAAGTTTCTTTGAGCTGTTTTTTTGCATATCCTCCTGTCTATGCTTTATCATTTCAATTGTCAAAGGCCTGCCGATAATTTGCGGATTTCCAAGTTTTTTTAACAAAATAGGGGCGGCCCCAATGTGGTCTAAGTGGCCGTGCGAAAAAATCACCGCTTTTATATTTTTTTCTTTGCCTTTTAGATACTCTGTGTTGGGAATGACATAGTCAATTCCGGGCATATCTTCTTCCGGGAATTGCAGGCCCATGTCTAAAATAACAATATCTGGCCCATACTCGAAAACCGTCATGTTGCGTCCAACTTCTTCGCATCCCCCAAGAGGAATAATCTTTAGTTCGCCCCATTGAGCGGCGCTGAATACTTTTTTAATTTGTTTTAGCATAATTTTAGAAAATAGAATTTAGAAAGTAGAATAACTAATTTATTTTTCCCAGAATTCATATTTTTTACCAGATATTATTAATTTTTTGTGCCGCGGGAGAGATTTGAACTCTCACGACCTTACGATCACGGCGACCTGAACGCCGCGCGTCTGCCAGTTTCGCCACCGCGGCATTTTTATTTTAAGAGTTTCTTGAAATCTTCCACTATTTTAACGGGCGTCGGGTCTATGTTGTTTTCCAATGCCAAATAATAAGAAACCCAGTCTCCCAGAAGCAGGGTAGAAAAGATTTTAAAAATTGGAGAACCTCCTTTTACTTCAACGAAGTCAGTATTTGAGCCAAGTTTTTTCATTAAATCAGCAAAAATGTCCATTCTTTCAATATTGCGGGGGTTTCCTTGCGCATCTTTTATAATTACAAAATGGAAGATATTGCTTTTATTAGCATGGGAAAAGCCAGCCATTTCGTTGTGGTTTAGTTCGGGGAAATAATTATAAAAAGCGGGAATTTTAGTGTTTTCATTAAATTTTATTTTCCATAGGCTTGCCATTGAAATTGCTCCCTCTTTGCCTTCTGCATAAATTATAGGAATCTTGTCCCCAATTTTTTTAGCCAATTTACTACCTTCTTTTTCTAATTCTTCAGTTATTTGGCCTAATTTTTCTTGGCAGTCCGATATTTCAGGCGATCTGTCTTTTACTAATCCGGAATTTTCTAATATTTTCACTAATACCGAAAAAATATATCCAATGGCTGACCTTGGCTGAATTCCAGAAGTCAGCAAAACAAAAGGAACATTATTTTGCTGGCAGATTTTTTCAATTTCTCCTCCACTAGCAACGCCGATAACTTTAAAGTTTTTATTAACAGCTTCTCTTAATGCCAAAACAACTTCTTCTGTGTTTCCTGAATAAGAAATGCAGATAATAAGAGAATCTTGGGTAGCTATGGCGGGAAGACCATAATCTTTGTGGATGTAAATTTTATCAATCCAGTTTAAAGTTTTTAAAATGTCGGCTGGCAAGGCCGAACCTCCCATGCCACAAATAATAACATTCTTAAATTTTCCTTCACCCTTAACATCTTTTGCCAATCTTAAACCCCCCTCCAGTTGTTTGGGAGAATCAATAATAACTTGGCGCATATTGGATTTATCTACTTCCATACTCTTTTGGTCTTAAGAAACCAATTTGTTACATTAGAGAAGCGCTTTGCCGGGTCTACTATTTTTGTCGTATCTATGCCTTGCACATTGGCAGAAATCCAATATATATAATTTGGATTATATAAAAATACGGCCGGGTACTGTGATAAAATTATATCCTGCGCCTTTTCGTACTTTTCTTTTTTAACTGATTCGTCCATTGTTTCTCTAGCCTCTTTTAGCGACTGGTCAACATCTTTGTTTTCATAATAAGAAAGGTTTAAGCCCGGGTCAATTTTTTGGGAGGAATGCCAAAATGGGTATAAATCCGGCAAACTTCCCAGCGCTTGGCCGTAAAGCAAAGCATCATAAGCCCTGTTTTTTATAACGGGTTTTATCTCCGTTATTGAAAATGCGTTTATGTTCGCAGTTATTCCAATTGATTCTAAATCTTTTTTAATTAGTTCGGCAACTTGCAGCAATTGAGGCTTGTCTAATGTCACTAAATCAAATTCTAAAAATTGGGAATTTTGCGATGGTCCTTGGCAGAGTTCATTTAACTTTTTTCTGGTTGAAGTGCCGGTCTCGCCCGTTGGCTTTAAGTCAGATAAATATTTTATCTGAAACTCTGTTACGGCATTTTCTGTTGCCTTGCCGTAGGTTCCGGAAGTTTCATCTTTTAACAAGGCGGCAAAGCCGTCATTTTTAAGGCCAGTTAAACAGATTTGCAGTTGAGAGACTTCATCGCCCTTAGAACCGACTTTCAGATAGCTTTTAAACTGAAAAGCGGGTTGTTTTGTTGTGACTCTTTCTCTTTTGCCATCGCTATTTTCTTTAAAGCCGGCTTTTTCTAAAAGGGATTTTGAAGTTTCTGTATCAATATTATAGGGTTTTAACGGTTTGTTATAGCCAAAGTATTCAGGAAGGATGGGCGAATCGACGGCCGCCACATTATTTTTAGTGTCAGCGTTTATTTTGTCTGTCAATTCTTTTGTATTTACTGCTAGCGCCAAAGCTTTTCTTATGTTTACGTCTGAAAAAACTGAAGACTTGTGGCTATTTAAAAACAAAGCAAAATATCTTGGCATTGAAAAATAGTGGACAGAAAAACTTTGCCCGTTTAACTTTTGCCTTACCATGGCCTCTGCCTCTGCTTGGTTATTTTCAAAAGAAGCCAAGGTAAATCCGTCAATTTCTCTTAAGTGGGCCGCTTTTGCCAGGTCGCCCTTTTTTTCAAAGAATTTGAAGGACAAATTTTGTAAAAAAGTTTTATTGCCGTAGTACCTGCGGTTTGACTCTAAATTGATACTTTTTATAAATCCGGTTTCCGATTGGTTTATTTCTTTAAATTTAAACGGCCCAGAACCCACCGGTTGCAAATTATAAGAAGACAAGCTAAAATTTTCTGGCGACATGTTTTCCCAAATATGTTTTGGCAGTATTTTTAAGGTGAAATTTTCCAAAAATGAGTTGTACGGCGTTTTTAAAATAAATTTAAAAGATTTGTCTGAAACTTTTTGAGCTTCAACGTCAACCCAGCTTACCCTTAATGGACTTTTATAGTCGGAGTTTTGAATTACTTTTAATGTGAAAATTACATCGTCTGATGTCAAAGGCCGGCCGTCATGCCAAAAAATATTTTCTTTTAACTGAAATTCGTAAACTTTTCCGTCGTTTGAAATTTGATAAGCCGCAACTAAGTCGGGGACTATTTTTCCATCTTTGTCGTAAGTCATTATGCCTGAAAAAATCAGGTCAATTAAAGTTCTATCGGTGTCATTTGTTTCTCCGTATAATGGGTTAATAAATCTCGGCTGTCCCACCGTGCCCTCCGTGTATTCTCCTCCGAAATTAGGTACGATTTTTGTGTTTGTGAAATAAAAACTTGCTACCAAAAAAACAAGAGAAGATACTGCTATTAAACAAGAAATCCAAAAAATCCTCTTTTCTTCTTTATTGAGTACTTTAAAAATCTGCTTTAGTTGCGAAGAGCTGGGAAATTTTCTCATCAATTAAAATAAAATGTTTAATATGCCCAAAAAAATAAAAACAGCTCCCGCAACTATTGTAGCATAGAAAATCTTTTTTTGTATCCCGCGCCTTGAAGAGTAGAACTCTCCGCCTCCGCCAAATGCGCTTCCTAAAGCCGCCCCCCTTTGTTGTATGGCGATTAAAACAATAAGAATTACTGAAACAACAATTTGTGACCAAAATAAATAGATATTCATTCTTCTTTATTAATTAATTTCAATAATATTGAGCTTGCCAGCCAGATTATCAAAGTTGTCCAAAGCAACGGCCACAGCAAGGGTATTGACAATTCTTTGAACGTTAAATCAACCAGCCAAATCAAACCCGCATTTATTAAAATCCCAAAAATTCCGAGAGTGATTATTTTTAAGGGAATACTGATAACATCCAGAACTGGTTTTACAAAAAAATTCAAAATTCCCAAAATAATTCCGAATAATACGAAAAACTTCCAATCCCTGTCTATTAAAATGCCAAAAAAAGCAGAATCGGAAGCGGGCATTATTTTAACGCCTTTAATAAAAATAGTTGCCACCCAAAGTCCCAATCCGGCTCCCACTATATAAGAGATAAGCCTCTTCATGAATTTATTGCGATAAATTTATCAACGAATAGACGAATCTTGTTGTAAATCTGCGAATCAAAATTATAGTTCTAATAGTAGCATATTTTTATAAAAAAACAAGGATATCAAGTTTCCTTGAATTACGAAATGGACAATAAAAAGAATATTTCTTGTCTTTTCCGAGACGGGCGATCCGGCAAAGCCGGCCTCGCTCGCGTCTTAACCAAATTTTGGTT
>CAYJVF010000032.1:0-6086 GCA_964373565.1 uncultured Candidatus Saccharibacteria bacterium | reverse complement strand
ATGTTCCTTGCGGCGGGTTTTTTCTTTTTGTCTTCACAGGGGACTCCGGAAAAGACAAAATTAGCGAAAGATTTTTTAATTTGGGCAATAGTCGGTTTTATAGTCGGACTTCTGGCTTTTTCCGCCCCCTATATTATAATTAATCTGCTCAATTGAATCTATTAAATGGTTTTCAGAATAAATAAAATTTTAAAAAAAATAATTTATTTTATAAGTTTGTTTGCGCCCGGCATTGTTTTTGCTGTAAGTCCGGGCACATTGCCTACAGTCCCATTTTTTACGGTAACAGAAGCCATAACAAGCTTGTTAAACATTATTTGGGCTTTTTTTGTGGGTTTTGCGGTGGTGATGTTTATTGTGTCCGGAGCTTTATTTTTAATGGCTCGAGGGAACATGGATAAAATCGCAAAAGCAAGAAATGCTTTTCTTGCAGGTCTTGCGGGAGTGGTAGTAGGCTTGCTATCTTTTTCAATGCATTTTATAATTAGAATGTCGTTGGGGATTTAATTTTACTAAGGCATAAAAAAGCTAAATAAAACTTGCTTTTGACCGCCTTTGTTATTTTTTAAACATGTCAACCCACATAAACCCAAGCACATGGTTTTCGGGAATTTTAAACAGATTTCTAACATATTTGGTATGGCCGTTTTTCTTTGGAGCCGCAATAGTAATGATAATCATAGCAGGATTTCTCTTTTTAACTGCTCACGGAGATACCACAAAAATTTCGAGCGCCAAAAAAGCGTTGGTATGGGCCGTAATAGGCATATTTGTTGGAATTTTAGCCTTTTCCGCGCCGACTCTTATTAATAATATTATAAGTCCGACAACTACCCCGTAGTAATTTTGGCCAAACAAAAAAATCCCGCAAAAGCGGGACTTTTTTGTTGTTTTGTGGTATATTACTTTGAATTACGAAATGGACAATAAAAAGAATATTTCTTGTCTTTTCCCCAATTTTTGGATATAAATTCGCAATAACTTTTTCCCGTAGCCCTTGGCTACGATAAAAAGTTCTATCAAATTTCTATCTCAAAAATTGGGGAAAATACAAAGAAACCATTTCGTAATTCAAAGTATATTATTGAGCATGCGGGTATGGCGAAACAGCAGACGCGCCAGCCTTAGGAGCTGGTGGGAGCAATCCTGTGGGGGTGCAAATCCCTCTACCCGCACAACAAAAAAACCGCTGATTTTTAAAAAAATCAGCGGTTTTTTTAAGATTCTTCTGTGATTTCTTTTTTAATTTTTTTAGAGGACTCAAGCGGCTCTGTAATTTTTGGTATTTTTACCATTAACATTCCTTTGTCCATGGAAGCTTCGGCCGCTTCGGTGTCTATGTTTTCTGGAAGAACAATTTTTCTGGAAAACGGGCCCCAATAACATTCTTGGTAAAAATACTTTTTATCTGGATGACTATGGGGATTTTGCCTTTGCCCTTTTATAACCATCATTTCTTTTTCAACTGCAATATCCAAGTCTTTTATTAAAACCCCGGCGATAGCGCTTAAAACGATAAAGTCTGAATTGGTTTCAAAAACATCTATTACAAGCTCGCCCTCTGTTTCAAAAATACTATTTTGGTCTTGTAAAACAGCTTCTTTATTTTCCGAATTTTTTGGTTTTATTTTTTTGGGCATAAATTTAGATTTATAGAAATCCCCGCCGCAAAGCAGCGGAGTATTTGCCAGAAGAAATAAATATTTTACACTTCGCAAACATCTTTTATCTTTTTTAATTTTGCAAAAGCTCTAAGTATAAAGCCAAACAATACTAATATTATCATAGTCGGTATTAAGAAAACCAAGGGATTCTTTATTGTCATTATAGAAAAATTATAAGAACCGTGCAATAGGGTAGCTGTAAACATTCCCAAAAGTGTCATTTTAAGCCTATTGCCCTTATAAAAACCTATTGCTAAAAAATATCCCAAGAGTCCAGAGGAAAGCGCGTGCAATAAAGTTGCCCCTACAAACCTTACAAAAGTTATCACAAGAGTGGTTTGAATTATTTGGTTGAAAGATATAATGCTTTCTATTGGTGAAAATAAATAAAGTATGTTTTCTAACGCCGCAAAACCCAAGGCCGAAACAATCATATAAATGATTAAATCTGTCGGCTCGTCCAATTCAGAACTCGAAAATACAAATTTTCTTACTACCAAGTATTTAAAAAACTCTTCGGTAAAGGCTATTACTAAAAACCATTTTAAGATTTCAGTTAAAATCGGCAATTGGGCAAAAAGTGCAAACGACTGAACTTTATTTAAAAAATAAGAAAGAATTATCTGGACTATGAAAACCGGAATCGTTACCAAAAATCCGCATATGAATATCTTGGTAATCATTTTCTTGGGCTCTGGGTGCAAATCTTTTTTTAAGTAATAAAACAACCAAACCAGACTGGGCAGAATTCCAAAAGTGATATAAATAATAAGGTAATATGGTTTCATTATTTGGGCCAACTTTCTACCATGAGAGACAGTTTTTTATCTTTGATAGGCAAACTTTGGTAGATTTCTTCGGTGATAAATGGCATGAACGGGTGCAGCATTTTTAGTGAAGTCGTTAAAATTCCAAGAAGCATGTATTGGGTGGCAGGGTTGGCCGCATTTTTTTTGCTTTCTTCAATTACCTTATCGCAAAACTCATGCCAGAAATAATGGTAAATTTTTTCCGCGGCGTAGTAAAATTTGAAATCATCCATTAATTTGGTAACTTCTTTTTGCAGTTTTTGCAGATTTTTTAGGTGCTGTTTTTGCTCGGCCGAAAGTTTTCCGCGTATATCCGCGTTAAATTCCGCGTCAATCCGCGTTAAATTCGTCAAAACGAATTTAGAGGCGTTCCAAATTTTATTGGCAAAGTTTTTATAGCCTTTTATTTTATTTTCATCTAATGCCAAAGACTGACCGGGGGTATTGCCCATAACCAGCCCCATTCTTAAGGCATCAGTACCGTATTTGTCAGTAATATCTAACGGATTTATGACGTTTCCTTTGCTCTTGGACATTTTTTGGCCCTTGGCATCTAAAACTAGCCCGTGCAAATAGACGGTTTTAAACGGTAACTTTTTGGTCATATAAAGCCCTAGCATCATCATGCGGGCAACCCAAAAAAAGATAATTTCTCCCGCGGTTTCCATCACATCTGTCGGATAAAAAGTCTTGAAATCTTTGCCGTTTGGAAATCCCAGTGTTGCAAACGGCCATTGACCAGAAGAAAACCAAGTGTCAAAAGTGTCCTTGTCTTGAATAAATTTTGCATTGCAAAAATCACAAGTCGGCTCTTTTTGTGAAATTACCGATTCTTTGCATTTTACCACTTCTTTTTCAAGGCTTTTTATCGGTACGCATTTTGGTTCGTGATACCAAGCGGGGATTCTTATGCCCCACACAATTTGCCGGCTCAATGGCCAATCTAAAATATTATGCAGCCAGTGTAAGATAATTTTTTTGTAGTGCGCCGGAATAAACTTAATTTTTCCGCTTTCAATGGCTTTAATGACGGGCTTTGCCAATGGCTCCATTTTCAAAAACCACTGCTCTTTTATTTGCGGTTCAATCAAGGTGTTGCACTTATAGCAGGTTTTTACCACGTGCTTGTAGTTTTCTTCTATTTTTTCCACCAATCCCTTAGCCCGCAACTTTTCAATTATCCGAGGTCGGGCGTCGGATATCTTCATGCCGGCGAATTCTCCGGCAATCGGTAATAATTTGCCATAAAAATCTATGATTTGTTCTTTGGGTAAATTATGTTTTTGGGCAATTTCAAAGTCTGCTGCGTCATGCCAAGGAGTGATGGTCATGGCTCCGGTGCCGAATTCCATGTCTATGGCCTCGTCTTTAACGATAGTAGCCTCTATGGGGCCGTTTATCCATTCAAGGTTTAATTTGTCGCCCTGTTTATAATCGCGATACCTTGCGTCTTTTGGATGCATTACTACGTATTTATCGCCGAATTTTGTTTCCGGTCTTGCAGTTGCAATTACAAAAGGTCCATATTTTAAATAATATAGTTTGTCTGTTTTTTCGGTGTTTTCTGTTTCTAATTCAGAAAGAGAGGTCTGGTGTTTTGGACACCAGTTTATAATTTTTTTACCACGATACACCAAACCTTCTTTGCGCAACTTTTCAAAAGTCTCATAAACAATTTTTACAATGTCTTGGTCTAGGGTGAATTTTTGACGGCTCCAATCGCAACTGGCTCCCATTTTACGAATCTGCCCTTCAATATTTTTTTTATTTTCCAATGTAAACTGCATAATTTCGTTATACAATTCTTGCGGTTCCATCTTGAATCTGCTCCGCCCTTCTTTTTCTAGCTTTTTTTCATAGACCACCTGAGTTTCAAACCCCGCGTGGTCCAGGCCCGGAAGCCACAAAGTCTTAAACCCCTGCATGCGTTTGTAACGGGTCATAATGTCTTCAATGGTCATCACCAAAGCGTGCCCTGCGTGCAAATTTCCGTTGGCATTTGCCGGCGGCATCACAATCGTAAACGATTGTCGCGGACTTACGCGGACTTTACGCTGACCTACGCGGACACCGTTTTTGTCTGCGTTAGTCTGCGTGTAGTCTGCGTGGGTCTGCGCCAGCTTGTCTGGGTCAAAAAAGCCGCTGTCTTCCCACAGCTTGTAAATTTTATCCTCTACTTTTTTGGCATCATACTGCCCCTCGAGTTTCATTAAGTAATTTTAACAAAATTATCTTTCGCAGTAAATTATTGACATTACGTCGGTACATGCTATAAATAACTTAGATTTCACCAACCACTTTTGGAGGGAGAATCATGAAACTTGACAGTGAACAGTTGTTGCAGCTTCACGTGGAGTACTATGCAATCTCAAGGAGGTACAAATCAGCTTCCCAACTCTTAGGCTACGCCCAATTTCTCGCCGCTCTTTTGGGGTTAGAAGAAGAGCCCAGGAAGCAGTATGTGGAAGATTTACATCAGCGCTACGAAAAGTTAGTAGCAGAAAGCGTAACTGAGGGCTTTGAGGTGTTGACAGAATACTTGCTTCCAGAAAAAGCTATCAACGTTCCTTGAAATTATGGTTTGAACATTTCGCCGTGTCTTTTTTAAAACCTCCGGCGTTTTTTTATTTAATTCCTTATTCTACAAAAACCAAAGCTTTTGTTTTTGTAGAATTGTAAAACTGACGGATAAAAAATTACTTACTAATCCTTAAATTGGCATTAGCTTTAATTTTCTTCCAGTTTTTAGTTTTTTTATTTTTATGGAAAAAGGCGGTGACGGCTATCATTAAAGCATTATCGGTGGATAAATTTTTCTCTGGAAAAATAATTTTGAATTTTGGATTTTGAATTTTGAATTCAAATTGTGAGCGAAGCTCAGAATTTGCTGATACTCCGCCACCCAAAATGATGGTTTTTGCTTTATAATTTTTTGCCGCCTTAATTGTTTTTTTGACTAAAACATCAATAATAGCTTGCTGTATTTCCACGCACATTTCCCGTACGAATTGCTCGGTTAACTGCTTATCTTTAACGGCATATAAAACAGCAGTTTTTAATCCGGAAAAACTGAAGTCATAATCATTGCTGTTTATCATTGGGCGGGGGAGTTTTACTGGCCTTGGGGGATTATTGGCTTTTGAAGCAATATCTGCAATAATGGGACCGCCCGGGTATCCAAGTCCTAATAATTTAGCGCACTTGTCAAAACATTCGCCAGCGGCATCATCGCGCGTTTCTCCGATGATTTTATAACTGCCAATTTTTTTTACTAAAATAAGTTGTGTGTGGCCTCCACTTACTACCAAAGAAATTGCCGGGAAAACCGTTTTGTGATTTGTGATTTGTGATTTGTGATTTCCGTCAATTTTCTGATTCAGAAAATTGACGGCGATATGCGCCTCAATGTGATTTACAGGAATAATGGGTATATTCCAAAAATAAGAAAGAGCTTTGGCAAAATTTACGCCAACCCATAAACACGGCTCAAGCCCCGGGCCATGGGTGACGGCAATGTAATCTACATCAGGCTTTTCATGGGTTTGTAAAAGTTCTTTTGTAAATTCATAAAGCACACTCTCTTTTTCCAAGATTTTAGAAAGTATCATAATTC
>CAYJVF010000031.1:0-6108 GCA_964373565.1 uncultured Candidatus Saccharibacteria bacterium | reverse complement strand
AGGAAAGACCTGAAATTCGCAGTTATTCTGGCATTTAGTAATTCAAGGTATGTTACAATAATAGCGGGTCTATTGTGGGTCTATTTTCTGTTCCTTGAAAGGAAGATGCCATGGTGGTAAAAATGTGCACCAAGGGAGATAAAACCATGGGAAGCAGATGTCGTGTCTGCGCCAAAAAAATTTTGGAAGGCGAGAAATATATTCCATTTTTTGGCGATCTTTGTTTTAGGCATGAATTCTGCGCCCCCAAGTATGGCAGGATAAAAAAAAGAAAGAATCGAACGAGAGAAATGATTCCTTACAGAATCTGCAAAACCGAAAAGTCGGTGGGCAGGATTATCAGAAACACAATCAAAGATGACTGAATTTTGAAAGCAGGTTAAGCTCTTGCAGCAATGCGGGGCTTTTTTATTGCGAAAGTTTTTGATAGAATAAAAATATGAAGCCATTAATTATTGCAAATTGGAAATGTAATCCCATTAGCCAAAAAGAGGCTAAGGCGCTTTTTAATGCGGTAAAAAAAGGCGTTAAATTGGTAAAAAATGTTGACGTGGTGATTTGCCCGCCCTTTGTATACTTACCAGTGCTGTCAGGGTTGGCGCTTGGCGCCCAAGACGTATTTTATAAAGAAAAAGGGGCTTTTACGGGCGAAATTTCACCTTTAATGTTAAAAGATCTAGGCGTAGAATATGTGATAATGGGCCATTCGGAAGTCCGCAAATATTTAAATGAAACAGATGAAATTATAAATAAAAAAATAAAAGAAAGCTTGGCGGCAAAACTGAAAGTGATTTTGTGTGTTGGTGAAACCGAAGCCGAAATAGAAAACAAATCAAATGTGATAGAGAGGCAAACCACCCGGGCTTTGCAGAGCGTTACCCATGAAGAAATAAAGCATATAGCCATTGCCTATGAGCCGGTGTGGGCTATTGGCACGGGTAATAATTGCTCGGTTGATGAAGCCACCAAATCTATTTTACTCATAAAAAAAATTATTGCTTATTTGTATAATCGGGAAGCGGCCGACCATTTGAGGATTTTGTACGGTGGTAGCGTAAAAGCTGAAAACTCCGGCGCGTATATGAATAAAGGAAATGCAAATGGTTTGCTGGTTGGCGGAGCCTCGCTAAATGCCGAGGAATTTGTGGCGATTATAAAATCGGTGGAGTAGGGCTCGGTTGTTTGACATTTTTTATAGTGAGCGTATATTTAGAATATGCAGGAAGAAAGCATAAAAGACGGGCAGTTTTTCAGCCCGAGCAAGGGCAACATGGAATTTAACCAAGTTATAAAAGAAATTTATAATTATATTTCGGCTGAACCGGAATTTTTTTATGATATTATTGTTGGCTGTGATTCGCCCTCAAGCGGCAAACCGTTTTTCCCGATTGCTATCGTGGTGTTAAGAACGGGCGCCGGAGGAAGATTTTTCTTAAAAAAAATGCATTATCCCGATAATTTTTTGAAAAGATTTATCAACACCATCACCAACTGGAAAATGAGGATTTTACAAGAAGTCTACTTGTCGTGTGAATTGGCGCTAACCTTGCGGGAAACCCTGGAAAAAGAATTTGGGAAAGCTACACCGACATTCAACTATCAATTCCAATATATTCACGCCGATGTGGGCGAGCAAGGAAAAACCAAAGAAATGGTAAAAGAAGTTACAGGGCTCATAAAAGCCAACGGCTTTGAGCCAAAGATCAAGCCCTTTTCATTTGCCGCTTCGGTGGTGGCGGATAGGTATACATAACACAAGCTACAGACTAAGGTCCAACAGACTACGATCCACAGACTACGATCCACAAACAATTAAATGCAAGAATCGCAGGACATAAATCCTTATTATACATCTAAATGCAAGAATCGCAGGACATAAATCCTTATTATACATCTAAATGCAAGAATCGCAGGACATAAATCCTTATTATACATCTATTACGTACGTGCGAGATAGGTGTATATAGTAAACTATCATAATTTGTTGAGGATATGTCTAAAATAATATGTCTAAAATAAAACGATACATTAATAACATTGATTTAGTCAAAGAGCAGTTTTTGATTGACCACTACCGCAAAGAATGGAAGTTGGCGGAAATGCATTTAAAGAAGCATGAGTTAGCGCAAAAATCAAAAGAAAGAATTTTGAGGGCCGGAGAACTGGCGCTGATGGCTTTGATGGCAGGTGGCATTATTACTCTTGCTCTTGTTGCGCCAAAGGTAGTAGTTGCTTTTTATAGAGCCGGCAAATGCAGGCGCTATTTTCATGCAGAAAACATTGATAAGAAAATTGTTGAATTCAGTTCGCGGTCATATTTTTGCTACCAGAAAAGCGCTTCCGGTGAATATGTTATCACATTAACCAGGAAGGGCAGAACATTAGCACAAAAATTTGCATTACAAAACTTCAAGCTTCATACAACAACAATTTGGGATAAAAAATGGAGAATTATTACATTTGATATCAATCGGAAAAATAGCGGAGCTCGCGATGCGTTACGATTTAAATTGCGACAAATTGGGGCATTGCCAATCCAAGAGAGCGTTTTTGTTTTTCCGTATCACTGTTATGAAGAAATAGCATTTTGGACTTCGTTTTATCGCGTTGAAAGGTGCGTATATTACTTAGAAGTTGATAAGATTTTAAATGAAGACCATCCCATAGAAACGAATTTGAAAAAAAGTTTCGGTTTATTATAGTTCAGTTTATTATAGTTCGGTTTATTTTAATATGGTGTACGGTGATTATACAAGTACTTCGTACGTGCGAGATGGGTGTATAGTTAATATGGTGTTTGTGGGTATGTTCAGGGGCATGTGTGGCATTAAAAAAATACGATGTGTGGCATTGAAAAAATACGATGTGTGGCATTGAAAAAATACGATGTCTGTTATAAAGTGATGTTAATGAATTCAACTGAATTGCGCCAAAAGTTTTTGGATTTTTTTGAGAAAAACGGGCATAAAATAGCGCCCAGTTCCCCTTTATTACCAACTGACCCTTCGGTGCTTTTTACGACTGCCGGAATGCAACAATTCAAGCCGTATTATTTGGGGGAAGCTTCGCCTTGGGGGCAGAATGTGGCTTCGTGTCAAAAATGCATCAGGACCTCAGATATTGAAGAGGTGGGGGATGAAAGGCATTTAACTTTTTTTGAAATGCTTGGTAACTTCAGCTTCGGCGGATATTGGAAAAAGGAAGCCATTCAATATGCTTATGATTTTGTAGTTAAAGAATTGGGTTTAGAGATTGATTATGTATCAGTTTTTGAAGGCGAAGAAGGTGTTCCGCAAGACAAAGAGTCAGAAAAAATTTGGAACAGTATTGATAAAAATATTGTGGTTAAAAAATTCGGGCGGAAGGACAACTTTTGGGGGCCTACGGGGGAAGAAGGCCCATGCGGACCAACAACGGAAATTTATGTCAATGGAATAGAGGTCTGGAATCTTGTGTTTAATGAGTTTTACCAACAAAAGGATAAAACACTTAAGCCCTTAGATGTGAAGGGGGTTGATACGGGAATGGGATTGGAACGGTTGGCGATGGTAGTTCAAAAAGTGCCAACAGTTTTTGAAACGGATTTATTTAAATCGTCTATAAAACTTATTCCAAATGGAGTTGAAGAAAGAAAAAAAAGAATCTTTGTCGATCATGCGAGGGCGATTGTTTTTTTAATTTCTGATGGGGTAAGGCCGTCAAATAAAGAGCAAGGATATATTTTACGGCGTTTAATAAGACGAGTATTGGCTGAGGAGTTTTTATCTAAAAAATATTTTTTTGAAGAGTTGCTGGCAAAGACTTTTACGGATTATAAAAAAATATACGAAGAAATAAATCCTCAGGTAATTGTAGATGAATTTATAATGGAAAAAAATAAATTTTCAGAAACGCTTGAAAAAGGAATAAGTGAGTGCATAAAAATAAAAAATATAAATATAAAATCGGCATTTTTACTTTACCAAAGCTACGGCTTGCCATATGACGTTATAAAGGATTTTGCGCCGAATTTAGATCAAAAAGAGTTCGAAGAAAAATTTAAAAAACATCAACAACTTTCAAAAACTGCTTCGGCTGGGATGTTTAAGGGCGGGTTGGCGGATCATGAACCACAGACCATAAAATTGCATACAGCGCATCATTTACTGCTGGCTGCGTTGCAGGAAATGTTTGGCAAAACGGTAAAACAACGGGGAAGCAATATCACTAAGGAACGTTTGAGAATAGACTTTTCTTTTGACCGGAAATTAACGGATGAAGAAAAAAAGAAATTGCAGGACGTGGTACAATCAAAGATTGATGCCGGTATGACTGTGGATAAAAGAGAAATGTCTCTCGGCCAAGCCCAAGAAATTGGAGCAGAAAGTGAATTTGGTGTAAAATATGGTAATACAGTGTCTGTTTATTTTATTCAAGATAAAAAAAACAATATTTTCAGCAAGGAATTTTGCGGTGGCCCCCATGTCAAGAATACTTCAGAACTCGGCAAGTTTAAAATAGTAAAAGAAGAAGCAGTCAGCGCAGGGGTAAGGAGAATAAAAGCAGTGTTAAATGGGAAATAGTATCGATGCGAATATACGAATGTACTAATGATACAAATAACGAATTAAGAAATTAGTATAATTAGTAAATTAGTATATTTGTATCGATACGCGAAGTGATGAGCAAAAAGAAAGTCTATGACATTGTGCCGCCAAAAGTGGTCCGTAAAATAGAGCAAATGCTTGCGGCAATGCCTAAAGAGGACAAAAAAATAAATCTGAAAAGAAAAAAGTATTCTACCAAGAAGCCGGTTTTTGACAGCCCAATCAAAAATAAATTTGCTTTCAAAGAAATTTTAATCGGCGCATTGGTTGTAGTTTTACTTTTGGCAATTTACGCGATTTTAAAGCTTCCCAAAGCAGAGATTACCATAAAACCAAAACTTGAAACAGTTATGTTGGGCCAAACCATAACAGCAGATAAAACTGCTAATTCAATTGATTTTACCAAAAGAGTAATCCCGGCTTTTTACCTGCAAGAAACCGGCGCGGAGTCGGCTCAATTTGATGCTACGGGCACAATATCAAACGACCAAAAAGCTGAAGGCACAATTACAATTTATAATAAGTTAGACCCAGCGACCCCATTTACACTTATAAAAGGCACGCACTTTTTATCTAATTCCGGAAAATATTTTATAACTCTTGATAAAGTAACAATTCCGGCTGCCAAATGGCAAAAGGGCAAGCTTGTGCCGGGGTCTATTGATATTAAGGTCCAAGCAAAAGAGGCGGGGGATAGTTTTAATATTGGACCATCCAGTTTTTCTATACCGAAGTTATCAGGGACTGTTTATTATTACTCAATTATTGCAGACTCTGAAAATTCAATGGCCGGAGGACGCATCGGCGAGGTTAAAAAAGTAACTGACGCCGACTTGCAAAGCGCCAAAGATTCTTTATCCGGCATTTTAGTTTCCAGGGCGATGGAATCTTTCAAGAAAAGTTTGCCTGAAAATGAATACGAAATTGAAGAATTCGCCGTATTGGTTGAATTTGAAAGCTTCCAAGCTTCTGCGAAAAAGGACCAGTTGCAAGATAATTTTACGGCAACTGCAAAAATGAAAATTTCCGCGCTGGCTTTTAAAAAAGAAGACTTGAAAAAACTGGCAGAAGAGCAGTTGAAATTGCAATTGCCAGAATATAAAAATCTTGTTGACGGCAGTTTGGCAATAGAGAATATTTCCCAAAATCCAGATGTTTTGGCAGGTAAAATATCAATGAATCTTAATTTGTCGGCCAAGAGTTATTTTACCGTGGATAGTAATGACTTAATTAACCTTTTCCCAAATAAAAAAGAAAGCGAGATTTCAGAAATGATTGGATTGCGTCACGGAGAAAATATTTTGGAAACTAAAATAGACTTTTGGCCATTTTGGGTAAGCAAGGCCCCTCAAAACAAAAATAGGATAAAAATTGAACTATTATTTAAATAATTTTTTTGTTTTTAAAGTTTTTCTTTTAATGAATTTCGTCGGTCATTTTTAGTGTTGCTTTTTATTTTTTAATTACTTTTTAATTACGCATTCATATATTTGAGAGCAAGACTCTACTGTGCCATATATTT
>CAYJVF010000030.1:3102-6515 GCA_964373565.1 uncultured Candidatus Saccharibacteria bacterium | reverse complement strand
ACTATTTTAAAAATAAGGGTGTTTAAAAAACAGTCTGCCATTAGGAATGTTTTAAGTCATAGAAAAAAATAGTCCGCCATATTATGGCGGACTATTTTGTGCTGTATCTTTTCTAAATTATGCCTGCGAGACCAACGACGCTTTTATTTTTCCCATTGCATCCTTGTTTTCTTTGAGCCATTGTTTTGCCGATTCGGTGCCTTGGCCAATTTTTTCTCCTTCAAAAGTAAAGAAACTCCCCGACTGCTTTATAATGCCAGAAGCCAAACCAGCCCTTAACGCATCGCCCGACTTTGAAATACCCTCGTTATAGTAAATATCAAACTCCGCCACCCTGAAGGGAGCCGCCACTTTATTTTTTACCACTTTTGCCTTCACCCGATTGCCAATAATTTCGTCGCCCGATTTTATTTGAGCTGTCCTTGCTAAATTTATTCGTACAGAGGAGTAAAATTTCAAGGCTAACCCCCCGGGCGTGGTTTCCGGATTGCCAAAGACCATGCCAATTTTCATGCGAGTCTGGTTAATAAAAATAACCATCGTATTTGATTTGGCGGCGATGGCCGACAACTTCCGGCAGTTATGAACCACGACCCCATTGGCAACAAAATTGGAAATATCCTTAACGCTAACATCGTAGACTTCTCTTTCCCCTATTGGCACAATAGATTCAATACCAGTCCAGTACACTTGATCATTAGCAATTTTTTTCATGTCTTCATTCCCGATGAAATCTGAAATTTTCAGCAAGTGATCGCGAGAAATTTTCAAGCGACTTGGTTTAAATTCAGGAAAGGAAGTTCTACCATCTAAACCGAAAAGCTGGGAAATCTCTTGGCCAGTATGCCCCGAAGCATACACCAATTCTTTAATTATGGGAGCCATCTGATAGGGAACTGTTTCTTGAAACGAAAGGCGCTTTGATTTCCACACCCTTGTCGAAAGCAATGTTAACTTTTCACGTTTCTTACCAACTAACCCTATTTCTTGATGGAACACCTGCACATTTTTTTGCCCTTGAATAATGAGTTTATAAAGTGCGTGGGGTACCAAACGTTTTTGAGACCATCGGCTTACAATTCCAAAACGTAACAACAACAACTGCAATTGCTTGATAAGTTTTAGCGAAGAGGAAGAATAGATAACAGCCCTGGCGTTATTATCGATATGGCCATCACAAGACCAAAGCCTTGAGATAAAAACCCCCAATTGTTTGTTGGAAAGCTGGAAAATTTCTGCCGGAATTTCTTTTTGTGGAGATTTTTTTCCAAAAACTCCTAATCTTTTCAGCAATACTTTTGCAGGAGATTGATATGATCCTGATGGCAATGTGTTATTTTTTACTACTTGGAAATCTTTGTAGCTCCGTTGATTGAGCTGGCAATCCAGCGTAGCCAACGCCCTATTAAAATCACTGAGAATTTCTTGGTCAATATTAGTGAAACCTAATGCATAGTTTACGTTGGTAAAATTTCCATCTCCCAAAATATAGGCAACGATTTTTATCTCTTCATCTTTTAACCCACTACTTTGTGCCATTTCTGGTGCTTTACTGGGGATGGCCAACGAATCTTCTTTGGTCAAATCTTTAACCTGCTTCCAGCCATTAAAAGTGAGTACCAAATGATCATCGGTAAGTTTTAGACTATGGCCATCTTTGGTTGTCACCTTAAACGTTTCTTTAGTACCCTGCAAAAGCCAATCGGTTACTTTAGAAATTACAAACTTTCTCTTTTTTTGGTCATAAGTTAAAGTGTTCCAATCCTGTTTTTTTTCAATAACTTCCTGTATCGTAGAAACTTCTCCTGTTACAGGATCAATCAACTCTGTTTCACCCACCAAGCACGCTTGACTCATCATGCGAGCCTGGAGCCCCATGTGCTGGTCGCCAATTTCGCCTTCAATTTCCCGCAGAGGAGTTAAGGCGGCAACAGAATCCACCACAATGACAGCCACATTTTCGGTTTTTACCAAAGTTTCCACAATTTGCAAGGCTTGCTCTCCGCTTGATGGCTGGGAAATTAACAAATCATTGGTATTTACTCCAAGACGTTTGGCATAATCAGGATCCATGGCGTGTTCCGCGTCAATATAGGCGCACACTCCCCCTTTCTTTTGGGCTTCAGCGACAATATGCAAACACAAGGTGGTTTTTCCGGAAGATTCGGCACCATAAATTTCTATAATTCTACCCCGTGGCATCCCCCCTACTCCTAAAGCCAAATCCATAGCAATAGAGCCAGTGGGAATAGTATCCACGTTTACCTTAGCGCTTTCCGAAAGTTTCATAATAGAACCCTCGCCAAACTTTTCTTTAATTTCGTTTAACGCGTCAGTCAAATTTTTATCGTGCTTTGCTAATTCTTTCTCCTTCTCTTTTTTATCTTTTACCATATTTTTTATTAAAATTAATTTTATCTCATTTAATAATAATTAATAATAAGTTCATAAATTCAATATTATCCTTTTTACACAAATATTTACTTTATAACTTTTTTAGCAATTATAGGAACTTCTTTGATAAAAAACTTTTTTACTTCTTTCCAAGTTGCCCTAAAATAAATTTCCGGCTCCGGATCGCTTTCTGCATCTTCAAAATACACTAAACTTTTTAAAATGTGGTTAGGATTTTGGGGAACAGAGTATTGCCTATTAACTTTTAAGATACTTTCATATAAGGAAGTAATATTTTTACAGATCCAATACAAATCAAAAAAATCCCGTTTTTTACCTCGCTGGGCAATAGCCACAATTTTCATTACCGCGATGTCGGCAGGCGCTAATAAAGAAATGGTACCGAATTTGCGTAATTTTTCAGTCGACGTAAAAAAGGGATAAGCAATAAGACTCATTTTTGTTTCTAAAAATGTGCCAAAAATCGTGCCCTTGTCCATGCCACTCGTTTTCCACTCCCCCTGATTATGTAAAGCTTGTTCAGCTTTTTTTTCATCAAAAAACTTGCGCTCTGTAAAAAAATCTAGATCGTATGATTTGCGATGGCCGGCCTGTAAAGCCAGCGCGGTGCCTCCGGCCAAATACCATTTTTCGTGCAAGAAAAAGTCCATTTCTGAACATTTTTTTAATGCTAGAACAGCGCTTTTGGGTAAAGTATTAAAAAAAAGTGGCGCAGGATTTTTTTCTATTTGATAATTAGCGACCATAAAGCTTTTGATTTAGGACTTAATTGAACGCGCGGCAGGTTCATAACTTTTTTAATAGTGCTTTTCGGATAATACTTTAGCACCCACCCCACTTCACCGGGCTCCCCAAATTCTAAAACCCGCTCGATGATATATCTAGCATTCTTTTGAGCATCTATACTTTTAGGATTGACATCCCAAAAAAGCGCCTGTCGGAACTTCATAATTGGTTTTTTTGATGTTTTTCTTGATTTCATATATTAATTTTACCAT
>CAYJVF010000030.1:0-3002 GCA_964373565.1 uncultured Candidatus Saccharibacteria bacterium | reverse complement strand
CCTTTGTCTTCCAACATATCAATTAATCTTGCCGCCCTTGAATAGCCGATTCGTAATCTTCTTTGTAAAAAAGAGGCTGAAGCTTTCTTGGTTTCAAGAACAATCCTTTTTACATCATTAAATAATGGGTCGTCGTCCCCAAAAAAAACATCTCCTCCGCCCCTTTCTTCGCCTTGCTGTTGGTCAAGGGCATCGTGCAAGCTTTGAATGATGCCAGACTGGGGCTCTTCAACGGCTTTGGCATTTTCTGCGCACCAATCTGTGACTTTTTTGACTTCTTTTTCTGAAATGTAGGGACCTTGGATTCTGGTGATTTTAGAGCTTTTAGACGACAAGAAAAGCATATCTCCTAAGCCCAAAAGTTTTTCCGCTCCCGATGTATCTATGACCGTCCTTGAGTCAATTTGGCTGGCAACTTGAAAACTTATCCTTGAACTTATATTTGCCTTAATAAGTCCTGTAATGACCTCTACGGAGGGTCTTTGGGTTGCCAGCACCAAATGAATTCCCGTTGCTCTTGCCATTTGGGCGAGCCTAACAATTCCTGTTTCCAATTCCTTGCCCTTGGCGGCCATTAAGTCGGCCAGTTCGTCAACGACCAAAACAATGTACGGCAACTGTAAACCAGATGCAATGACAGACTTATTTAGGTTATAACTTTTTAAATTTCTGGTTGGCACTTGTGAAAATATTTCAAAGCGTCTTTCCATTTCCCGAACCAGCCATTGTAAAGCATTTATGGTTTTTGCAGCGTCGTAAATTACAGGGCAAAGCAAATGAGGGATGTCATTGTAATGCTGAAATTCCACTCGCTTTGGGTCAACCATGATAATGCGCAACTGTTCGGGCGTACTTTTGTATAGCAAACTTAAAACCAGCGAATTCAAAAAAATAGTTTTGCCCGTACCCGTGGAGCCGGCCACCAGCATATGAGGCATATCGGCCAAATCCGTGTAAGCGCTTTGGCCCGCTACATCTTTGCCCAAAGCCACCAGTAAGTTTTCGGGAGAAGATTGGTATTTTTGGTCGTCAATTAAGTTTCTTAGTGAAACCGTAGCCCTTACTTTATTTGGCACTTCAATGCCTACTAACGACTTGCCCGGGATAGGCGCTTCAATTCTGATGGGGTGGGCCGCCAAAGCCAAAGCCAAATTATTAGATAAAGTGGTAATTTTAGAAAGCTTTACGCCTTCGGCGGGCTTAAAGGCAAACTGGGTTACCGCCGGGCCCACATTAACTTCGGCCATTTCCACTGGAATTCCAAAATTTTCCAATGTTTTTTTGATGATGATGGAATTTTCTTTTATGTTGCCCGATGTGGGAACTGTTTCATTTTTACTTAGTAAATCAATGGGAGGCAATGAATATTTCCCTTTGTTAACTGCGGCTAACGTAGCGGCGATCGCAGGCTTTTTTTCCTGCAAAGGATTTCCTTTTTTAAATATTGAAATGCTTGGCGCTTGTTTATTGTCATCCGGTTTTTCTTCAATGCCTTTTATTTTAAAGGTGGGAGAGTCAGAGCTTTTCATTGGCACTAAGGACGTTTTCTTTTCTTCTTTTTCCCTGAATAAATCATCCCAGACAAATTGCAGGAATATAAATAGCCCAATTAACAGCACCGCCCCAAAGACGATATTGGCTACTAAAAGACCGAGTGACCCGGCCACCAGTTTGCCCAGTAAAAACCCGACCCATCCGCCATTCATTTTATCCAAGTTATACGACCCTAAAATTCCTGCGATACTGATAACGGAAATGGAAATCGCCAGCATCATAGCTAAATTTTTGCCCCTTTTCCGTGTTTTTAAAAATAAAAACCCGCCCAACATTAAAAGAATGGGCAGGAAGTAAGCGGCGCTTCCGGTTAAAAGCGCAGAAAACCATTTGAAAAATTTCCCCGCGCCCCCGGCGTTGTCCGAAAAGCTTAAAAGCACAATTACGGCGCCCAAAAACATCAAAATGGCTTTAATCCACCTTTTCGTCCGGGAGGTCAAAATTGAGTCCCCCTTTTTGTCTTTTTGGAAAACGTTATTTTTCCCGTTTTTTCGGCTTTTCTTTGCCATTTTCTTGACTTTTTAACACATTTTTAATACTTTTCATAAAAATATCAAAATCACTCAAATTATTTTGAATAATGCCATGCATTTCTTTTGGAGTAACCTCAAAGTAAAAACGAGTTAGACGATTTCGATATTTAGCCATCTTAACTAAATTGTCTTGCGCAAACTCTGTGGGCACAATGCCCTCCTTACCCATATCAATCGCCATTTGTTTGTACTCATCAATTTTTACACCCGGGATTCTTGATAAAACATGGGTGCAAATACTAAAAAGTGACTCCAAAGCACCTCTCAAGTTCCACGCTGCGTAAGCAAAATTCTTATCTTCCGCAACCTGTAACTCGGGCATCGATTTCATATCTTTAAGCCGCCTCAAATGCAGCTCTATCAACTTTATTTTTTCTTCAATCGTTTTTTTATTAATATCTATTTTTTTCATATTCGTTCTAATAGCGCTTTGTGCGATATTTCATACACATATTGTAAATCGCAAAACCTTTCTATCACATAGTCCTTATACCTACCAAGAGCGCGCTGGTCTTGGCAATACAAAACCCTGCCATCTTGTACCACACGGGCCTGAAAATACACTGGCGTATCTTGCAAAAATACAATATCAAACTCATGGGCCCTTAACTTAAAACGCTTTTTTAGATATCCTTTGGGAAGTTTTTCAATAATAATATCATAAAGTTCGTTATACACTTTAAGGGTGTTTCCCTTGAGTTTTTCGGGGTCTTTAAGCACAACTCCAAAGTCAAAGTCAGGGTGATCGTGGGTATATTTTCCCGTAGCCATGGAACCAAAAAGATAGATGGCCAATATGTCCATTTTTTTCAATCTGGCAATATCTTTTTTAGTAAATTTTATAGCTATATCCATACCTATATTGTATAATTTTTCAGAAGCGGAAGCAAGGGGAAAAATGACAAGAAAAAAGCC
>CAYJVF010000029.1:0-6547 GCA_964373565.1 uncultured Candidatus Saccharibacteria bacterium | reverse complement strand
CATAATTTCCCAAAACATTGAGTGATTGACATGTCCTCCCCCATTATTTCTCACAACCGTTCTTATTTCTTCGGGAATACTTTGCAAATCTTTAATAAGTTCTTCTGCGGTTTTTGCTTGCAATTCTGGATATTTTTCTAAAGCGGTATTTAAATTATTTATGTAAGCCAAATGATGCTTGTCGTGATGAAGCTTCATAGTCTCGGCATCAATAAACGGTTCTAAGGCACTATAATCGTATAGCAATGGGGGCAATTCGTGTTTCATTTTTACTAATTTTTAATTTTAAATTTTTAATTTTTAATCAATTTTTAATGATTTAATATTGATAGTGAAGGGAGGCATAAGAAAATTCATTTTATTATGCCAACCGAACAACGCAATATATGCTTTGAGATGGTTGAAAAGTCCACATTTGGCCTAAATTCATTTTTTCCGTCTATAAATTTGCTATAATTTGTCAGCTTATGACAAGCATAAACCTCCAAATTCTATCAAATTTCCAGATTCGGAAAAAATGAATTTATCCTCAAAAGCGACTTTTGCAACCATCTCATTGCATATTTTAAAAATTTGTTTAAAAAATTAAAAATTCTGATTTCATTCAAAATTTTAAATTCAAAATTAGTCATTTTTTTTCGTCAACCTTATTAAGTATACTATCGCAATAACAATAATTGCGGTGACAATGATTGCATAAATAAATTTTATCAAAACTCCGTCTTTATTGAAAGGAAAAATTTGGTCTATTAAAGATTTTATGGCTTCATTCCAAGCCAAACCAGCCACCAATCCCAAAGCAGTCAAAATATATCCGGTAGACTTTTCTTTTATTTCGGTTCTTAGACGAGCTTGTTCTTCTTTTAGCCTCTTTAACATCTTAATTTTATTTTAGCACTAAAAAGAATATTTTTCACTATATATCGCCTCTTTTTATTTTTGTTTTTACTTCCTCCACAAAACCATTAAAATAATGCAAATTATGAAAAGTTATCATTTTTAACGGTGTAATTTCTTTTGCTCGCAGTAAATGGTAGATGTATGCTTTGGTGTAATTCATGCAAACTTCGCAAGTGCAATTTTTGTCCAACGGCTCAAATTTTTTCAAAAATTTGGCTTTATTCATATCCAGCCTGCCTTCCGAAGTGAACGCAATTCCCCGCCGGGCGTAATGCGTTGGCACAGTGCAGTCAAAAGTATCTACGCCTGTTTTTATTATTTTTTCAATATCTTCTAAGTGTCCAATGCCAAGCAAGTGCCTTGGCTTTTTTTCCGGCAATTCTTTCATTACCCAATTTAACATTTTGGGCATTTGACTTTTATCACTGCCAAATTCTCCGCCTATTCCAAAACCGTCAAATTCCATTGAACCAATAAATTTGGCTGATTCTTGCCTCAAATCCTTGAACTTTCCCCCCTGAATAATGCCATACAGCGCTTGCTTTTCATTTTTTTCATTTAAGCATATTTTTGCCCATTTGTTAGTTTTTACCAAAGAACTTTTGTGATATTCATACTCTGCCTGTGGCGGTGGACATTCGTCAAAAGCAAAAATAATATCTGCTCCCAAACTTTTTTGAATTTTCATTGACTCTTTTGGCCCTAAAAATAAATTTACCCCGTCAACTGGGGAGTTAAAATAAACTCCGTCTTGTGTTATTTTAACTTTTTTCGGCTGACTCCCCTCCTTTATAGTATGAGTAAGGCTAAGCCTTACTGTGTAAGGCTTAGCCTTACTCATAATTTTTCCGCGTGATTCCGCGTGGGTTTCCGCGTAATTCCGCGCAAGGATTTTGGTATTACCAAAATCCTTGCCAAAGCCTAAAGAAAAAACCTGAAATCCGCCCGAGTCTGTCATCAATGGCCTTTTCCAATTCATGAATTTATGCAAGCCGCCCGCTTTTTCTATAATCTTTTCTCCGGACCTTAAATGCAACCAGAATGTGTTGGATATTAAAATTTGGGAATTGGTTTGCTCCACTTCTTCGCTAGTTAAGGTTTTTATTACCGCCTGCGTTGCCACAGGCACTAAAGACGGAGTCTCTATGACTCCGTGCGCGGTTTCCAGAAAGCCAATTCTGGCTTGGCTTTTTTTAGATTTTTTAGAAATATGAAATCTCATTATTTAAACCTTACGGGCAATGAAAATGTTTTATCGCGCGATGGCTCGCCGGACGGATTTTCATTATAAAAAACAAGCATTCCGGTGTTAGTTTCCGTATTTTCAAAATTTACCTGCGACTGAAAGTCAATTTTTACTTTCATCCAATCTTGGTCTTTTGCTGTAAGCAAACCCAGCCCCAACTCTTTACCATTTGCGTCAAATAATTTTACAACGCCCACTTGCGCTTCAAAGCCAATCCATCCATCGCCGTTTACGTATCCGTCAATTTTTAAAGGCGAAGAAATTAATTCATTTGGCTGTGGAACCAAAACCAAAAGACCCGTTTTTTCCTGCTCTTGATTTTGATGCTGGCTATTATTATTGGTTTTTGCAGGCCAAAGCAAAACTCCCGCAAGCAAAACGACGATAAAAGCCATTAAAATTAGTAAATATAAAATTTTCTTTCCCATAAATTTATTATACACATATTGTTAATATGGCAAAGAGTTGACCGTATGATTTGAAAAAGGTATTATTAAATCAGACGGTAAGTCGCATATACTTTAAAAAGTGAAACGACCCAAGTCTTCACCCAGTTAAATAATCCCGCAGAAACGGGATTAGCGCCTGAGGCGCTATTTAGCCGGGTAAAAGGTCGTTTAATTAGTTTAGTAAGTAAAAAAAATGTTCAACGATAATAATAAGGGAGGCGGAAATTTTCAGCAAAGACCAATGGTCCAAGGCAACTGGAAGTGTTCTGGTTGCGGAGCGGAAATCACCCAGCTTCCATTTGAGCCAATCGCTGGCAGAGACATTCTTTGCAGAGATTGCTACAGGCAGAAAAATCCTCAAAAGTTTAGCAGATAGACAACAAAAAACGGCCTTCAAGCCGTTTTTTGTTGTTCCGCGTATTTTCCGCGTAAGATTCCGCATATTTCCGCGGTAATTTTCATTGAAAATTATTTCCTCTCTAATTTCATCCAAAGCCAGCCAACATACAAAGCTGATAATCCAACTAAAATGTATACCAACCTTGATAACATGGACATTGAACCGAGTACCCAGTCAACCAAATTTACATCCGCCAATCCAATCAATCCCCAATTCAAACCTCCAATGACCAACAAAACTAATGCGACGATATCTACTGTTGTTAATTTTGACATTTTTATAATCCTACGAATTACGAATTTAACCGAATTACGAATATTCGAAATTAATTCATAAATTCAATGATTATTTCAGATAACGCGACCTTTTACCTAATTAAACTACGTAATTTATCTATTATACCACCAAAACTCTTGTCAATTAACCTCTTGCTGTGTATAACTTTCCTTATTAAAAAAGTGGGCCGCCTTGTTTTTTTACTCAACGATACATCGTACCTCGTTATTGGGCTTCACTTCCAAAAATCCTGATGTAATTTCAAAAAAATGCTCTTTTTTGTCGGCGTCAATAACTTTTGCGACGCCAGGTCTCAATACACCGATAAACGTTTCATGATTATCCAACACTGTAATTTCTCCCATCGCTGTTTTGCAATTTAACAAACTCGCCTCTCCGGCAAATAGTATTTTTTTTAGTGAGTAAATTGAAAGTTTCATGGATTGTTGTAATGTTGTAATTGTTCTATCGCTCGCCAAAGCTCGCTTGTTGTAATGCATTAGAACACTACAACAATTAGAACATTAGAACAGAAGAAATTATGTAATAATTTCTTCAATGCTCCCTTTCATGTAAAAGTTTTCTTCGGGAACGTCGTCGTGCTTGCCCTCCAAAATTTCATCAAAACCGCGGATAGTGTCTTCCAATTTTACGAATTTTCCTTTTATACCAGTAAAATTTTCGGCAACATTGAACGGCTGGCTCAAAAAACGCTGTATTTTTCTGGCCCTACTTACCACTTTTTTGTCTTCTTCGGATAATTCTTCAATACCCAAAATAGCAATAATATCCTGCAAGTCTTTGTATCTTTGCAAAGTTAATTGCACGCCACGAGCTGTTTGATAATGCCTCTCGCTCACTATTTTTGGGTCAAGCGCGCTGGAATTTGAAGCCAGAGGATCAACTGCCGGATAAATTCCGATTTCGGTCAGGGCGCGCGACAATACAATAGTTGAGTCCAAATGGGAAAATGTGGTAGCCGGAGCCGGGTCGGTAATGTCGTCCGCGGGTACATAAATTGCCTGCACGGAAGTAATGGAACCGTTTTTGGTTGAGGTAATCCGTTCTTGCAATTCGGCCATTTCTTGAGCCAAAGTTGGCTGATACCCCACCGCAGAGGGCATTCTGCCCAAAAGCGCAGAAACTTCAGACCCCGCCTGCGAAAACCTGAAAATATTGTCAATAAACAAAAGCACATTTTTCTTTTCTTCATCACGGAAGTATTCGGCCATTGTCAAAGCGCTTAAAGCAACTCGTGCTCTTGCCCCCGGCACTTCGTTCATTTGCCCAAACACCAGCGCTACATTATCAATAACCTTAGATTCTTTCATTTCATTATAAAGCTCATTTCCCTCTCGAGTCCTTTCGCCAACTCCGGCAAATACCGAAACGCCTCCCGCCTCCTGCGCAATATTTCTGATTAATTCCATCAGCAAAACGGTTTTACCAACTCCAGCTCCGCCAAACAATCCAATTTTACCTCCTTTAATAAATGGGGCAATCAAGTCAATTACTTTAATTCCCGTTTCAAACACTTCGGTTTTAGTGGTTTGGTCAACAAATGGAGGTGAAGCTCTATGAATCGGCCAGTACTTTTTGAATTTTGGATTTTGGTCATTGGGATTTGTTTGTGATTTGTGATTTGTGATTTGTGATTTAGTTAGAGTTTCTCCCAAAACATTAAATATGTTTCCCAATACTTCGGGCCCAACAGGAACGGAAATCTGCTTGCCAGAATCTGCAACCTCCAACCCGCGCTGTAATCCATCGGTTGATTGCAACGAAATCGCCCGCACTTTTTGCATATCCAAGTGCTTGACTGTCTCCAAAACCACCTGTCCATTTGGCCCAGTAACATGCAAAGCATTATAAATCTCCGGCAAACCAGCGCCTTCTTCAAACTCCACATCCACAACTGAACCTATGATTTGAACTATCTTGCCTTTGTTCATGTATTTTTATGATTCATTTGTTAATATTTCCACTTTTTTAATACCATCAATATCAACATCTCCCTCTTGACCATCATCATCTATAAAAATTAAAACCCCATTTGCTTCCATTCTTTCTATAACAAAATCCAGCGTACCAAATTGCTGCATACCATACTTCCTTAGTGTTGAATTATTTTTATCCTTAAATGTGACTCTTATATTTGATTTATTTGCAAACGCTTGTTCTATAAGAGATTTAATTTCTTCTCGAGTTTGTTCTACTTCATTTTTTAAACCTTCATTTTTATTCATTTTTTGAAAATTAATTAATTTACTGGATTGCCACGCTGCGGCTCGTCCAGCTAAGCTGGCCAGACCCGCTCAGCGGGTCGCAATGACGACGAGCAACATTTCTGCGTGGGTCTGCGTCTAGTCTGCGTGAGTCTGCGAATTTCATCGTTTACGATGAAATTGATTCCGCTCCTGCGCTAATTTCAATAATCTGATTTGTAATTCCTGCTTGGCGTGACTTATTATACTGTAAATTCAGCTTTTCGCCTAAATCAGACGCGTTATCAGAAGCGGTTTTCATCGCCATTCTTCTCGCCGAATGTTCAGCGGCGTTTGCCTCTAAAATTAAGTGATACATTTGTATAAAAAGCAAATGTTTTGCCAGGTTGTCCAGCACCGCTTCTGGCGAAGGTTCAACAAGATACCCTCTTTTTTTTCCATTACCGGCGGTAAAACTAAGGTTTTGCTCTTTTATTAATTCGGCAAATTTTCCCGTTTCGGGCACAAGCTCCTCTATTGTCTCTTTTATGTGGTTAAAATCAATCGGTAAGATTCTTCTGACGTGCGGTTCTTGTTTTAAAGCAGACCTAAAATGCATTGAAATAATAACAACCCTGTCCCACTTTTTTTCTAAATAACCTTTTACCAAAAAATCCGCCATTGGATGAATTTCTTCTGATATAGTAAAATCTCCGGCATTAACAAATTTTTTTTCTGCCGTTAATCCCTTCTTTAAAAGGTAATGAAAAGCTTTTTCTCCAACTGCCACAAAAAACTTTTCTTCATTTTTATATTTTTCTTTGTCGCGCTCCATATGCTGCTCAAATTTTTTAAAAACAAAACTGTTAAACGAACCTGCCAATCCTTTATCAGAAGCTACTAATACAAACAATACTTTTTTTATCTTTCTTTGTTTTAATAATTCCGACAACTCCTTTTCAGAGAAAGTTAGGTTAGCCAACAAATCAAGCGCCACAAACGCATAGGGACGCGAAGTCAAAGCAATTTCTTGAGCTTTTCTCATTTTGGTAGCCGCCACCATTTCCATGGC
>CAYJVF010000028.1:1516-6581 GCA_964373565.1 uncultured Candidatus Saccharibacteria bacterium | reverse complement strand
ATTTCGTAATTCAAGGTATGATAATAAATTCTATCAAATTTCTACCTCAAACTTTAGAGAAAATACCTCGAAAGCATTTCGTAATTAAAAGATTAGTTATATAATGATTAAATCGTTTGGCCCATTTCATGCTTTACAAATTACGCAAGGAGCAATGCCATGGAAAACGAAAGACTGAAATCCGTCTTTAAACGGAAAATGCAACCCGATTTTGATATAGGCGAACTTGATAATTGCATCAATGAAATTATTAAAGAAATAAGAATGCAATTTATTTTCGCCAGGCACATAGATGAGCCAATTACGGTGGAAATTTTGCGCCTCATAACGCCAGAAGAAGCGCGCAAAGAAGCACTTTTAGCCGAGTCCGTTGTCTATTAGGCAACAGACTAAGGTCTCTTTCCCGGAGACCTTTTTGTTATTTGACTTGATTTTAAGCTTTCATTTGAGTTACAATTAAACAAACATCAGTTGCGCTTGTAATTGATGAGTCAGTAATATTAAAATTATATTTTATCAATTTTATGATTAATAAACTTATTATTAGTTTAGTTTTTTCTTTTTTGGCATTTAGCTTTTTTATAATGCCGGTCTTAAGCTTAGCCCAAACAGAAGTTTCTATAAGCCAAATGCAATCTGAAATCACGATTTCTGACCTGGAAGTCGGCAATGCGGGGACTTTACCTACAAGCCGGTGGTATTTTTTTAAAGAATGGAGGCGTAATGTGCAAAGGCTTTTCACTTTTAATTCTTTAGATAAAACGGATTTAGAAATAAAAATTACCAATGAGAAGGCAGCTGAAATGATTGAAGTTGAAAAATCAAATAGGCAGGATTCAGAAGCCATAAGCAAGGCAATTGAAAACTACACTAAAGCCCAAGAAAGACTTAAGGAAAAAATTGAAAAACTGAAAGAAAAGTCCGATAATCCCAATATTCAAAAAATAATTGAAAAATTTGAAGACAGAACCCAAAAGCATATTGAGATTTTAAATAATATTTCAGCCAATCAAATTGAATTAAGAAAGCTTAAAGACTCCGTTAAAGCCATGCAAGATGAGCAATTTGCGAAAATTGAAGAAAAAGTAAAAGAGGCCAGAGAAAAAATAGAAGAAAATTCAAAAGAAGTAGCCCAAAAAGGGCAAGATATTAAAGAAGGGGCCAAAGAAAGAATAGAAAAAGCCAAAGAAGCTGTTTTAAAACTTGAAAATATTCTTTCTGAAATGAAAACCGAAAGGGAAAGAATGAAAGATTTTTTGGAAAAAACAGAAGAACAATTGCAAAAATCAAATGACGCCTACAAAGAGGGTAATTATGGAGAGGCTTTTGGATTGGCAAATTCTGTTTTTGTAAGGGCTTTGGCCCGAATTAAGATGATAAGCAAGTTCAAAGAAATTATTTCAAAAGAAAATAATAATTTTTTACAAAGGCCAGTCGTATGCCCGGAAATTGCTCCGGCTTGCCCTCCAGATAATTGTTTGAAAGCGGCCAAAGAACTTGAGGACAAATATGAGGGATGCAATTACAAAAATATTTGTAAATCGTGCAATGCAGAGCCCGTTTTCTGTACGCTTGAATATGACCCCGTTTGCGGCGCGGATGGAAAAACTTATTCTAATAAATGTTTTGCAAGAGCCTCTAATGTTGAAGTGGGATATAGGGGCGAATGTAGGGCGGATCTAAATGTTTTACAATGAAAAAAGTTGCTATCTTTGACATTGACGGAACAATTTTCAGATCAAGTCTCTTGATTGAAATAACTCAAGCTCTCATTGAAGAAGGAATTTTTCCTGAAAGTTGCGGGAAAATTTACGCCAAATCTTACAATAATTGGTTGGACCGCAAAGGTTCTTATGATAAATACATAGGGGATGTGGTGGAGGCCTTTGAAGAAAATATTATCGGCGTTAAGGAAGCCGATTTTTTAAAGGTTTCTAAAAAAATGGTTGCATTTCATAAAAACCGCGTGTATAGATACACCAGAGACTTGGTAAAAGAATTAAAAAATAAAAAATACTTTTTACTGGCTATTTCTCACTCTCCAAGGGAACTGGTTTACCAATTTTGCAAAAGTTTAGGATTTAATAAAGTTTATGCCAGAGTGTATGAAGTTGGGAAAAAGGGAAAATTTACAGGCAAAACTTTATATGTTGACCTTATTTCAAATAAAGCCAACACTCTTCGCCGTTTTATTGAAAATGAAAAATTGAGTCTTGAAAATTCTTTTGGCATTGGAGATTCTGAAAGCGATATTGCATTTTTGACTTTTGTTGATAACCCCATTTGTTTTAATCCAAATAGCAAACTATACCTGCATGGCAAAAAAGCAGGGTGGAAGGTGGTGGTGGAACGTAAAGATGTTATTTATGAAATTTAAAAATTAAAAATATGAATTTAAAAAATAAGGTAATTATCATCACCGGTGCGGCTAGGATCGGCCAAGAAGTTGCCAAGCAATTAAAAGATAAGGGCGCTAATTTGGTGATTGCGTATTTTAAGGATGAAAAAGAGGCGGCGCTAGGATTTGGCGTGCAAGCCGATGTTTCAAAGAAAGAAGATGTGCAAAATGTAATTGAGGCTGCAAAAAAAGAATTTGGAAAAATAGACGGTCTGGTGCACATGGCGGCTATTTACGAAAAAAGTCTTTGGAGTAGTTTAGATGAAAAAACTTGGGATAAAAATATGAATGTCATTGCCAAAAGCGCATTTTTATTTGGCAAAATTTTAGGAGACGAGATGTTGAAAAGCAAATCAGAAGGTAAAATTATTTTCTTTTCCGATTGGTCGGTATTAGCGCGTCCATATAAAGAATACCTTGCCTATAACGTAGCCAAGTCTGCGGTGGTGGGTCTTACCAAATCTTTTGCCAAAGAATTGGCGCCACATGTACTGGTAAATGCCATTGCGCCCGGACCAATGTTAAGGCCACCGGATTTAACGGAGGAAGAAAACGAAGAAGTGCTGGCTGGCACTTTATTAAAACGATGGGGAGGAGCCGAAGAGATTGCCAAAGGAGTAGTGTATTTATTGGAATCAGACTTTATAACGGGGCAGGTGTTGACGATTGATGGAGGAAGAAGTATTGCGTAAATTATTCTAATTGACCTAATTATTCTAAAAAAATGCCTCCGAAAAGGCATTTTTACTTGTGCTATTGACATATTATTAAAAACCATGCTATAGTTGAAAGCATAGAGTGAGGATAGTGTTTTTGTTAAACACTGCACTCTAGGCACTTTTTGGAGAAAAAGCGATGGCTGAAAGGCGTCCGTTTCATGAGACAATTGTGGATGCGATTCGTCGCATTCCTGTTTACAATCTGCCAATTCTAGCAGATCTCATCTGCGAGACCACGATTCCCAAAGGTCACGACGAGATTATCGCCGCCTGGAAGGAAAAGATGAATGGCATGCTCGATGAGGGAGGATTCGGGATTGATGTTGTGGCCAGTCTGATGGAACAGAAAAGAGAATCCGAAAATCCCCCGGAAATGACGCACGAGGAAAAGGTCAAGGAGGCGCTTGACCGCCGCTAAGTCGTTGGCGTTGGGTATTATGGGAAGAGACAGCCATCTTCCCTTTATTTCTTAGCACTTAATTATTTAAGCGTTAAGAAATGGAAAAAGCGTTGACTTGGGAAACATTCCATGTTAACATTCCATTATCTTAGAACTGGGTCGGGTTTCTAATAATAAAAATCAAAAATCAAATATCAAAAATAAAAAATAGAAAAAACAGTTTTGATATTTAAATTTTAATATTTGATTTTAGCGAAGCGAACATGACAGGTACAATCAAAACTCTTACAGATAAGAATTTTGGATTTATTGCCAGAGAAGGCGAAGCCAAAGATCTTTTCTTCCACGCTAACGATTTAAACGGAGTTACGTTTGAAGAGTTAAAAGTGGGCGATGCCGTTACTTTCGATGTAGAAGAGGGTCCAAAAGGCCCAGCTGCTAAAAGTGTAACACGAGCATAATTTTAAAAAGCCGCCCCGATGTATATCGGGGCGGCTTTTTACATTAAACGACTTTAAAAAATCTCCTATTGTGATATGATATATGATAATTTATGCAAAAGTATAACCCTCAAAAAATTGAAAAAAAGTGGCAGAAAAAGTGGTACGATTCCGCTATTTTTGAAGCCAAAAATAATTCAAAAAAGTCCAAGTTTTACCTTTTAGATGAATTCCCATACCCCTCTGGCGATGGATTACATGTGGGTCACTGCAGACCCTATATTGGTTTAGATATTATTGCTAGAAAACGGCGGATGGAGGGGCAGAATGTATTATTTCCTATGGGCTGGGACGCCTTTGGTTTGCCCACGGAAAATTATGCTATTAAAAAAGGAGTACACCCTGCGGTGGTTACCAAAAAAAATACGGATAATTTCAAAAAACAGATGAAAAGTCTGGGGCTTTCGTTTGACTGGAGTCGGGAAATAAACACCACTGATCCCAAATACTATAAATGGACCCAATGGATTTTTATAAAATTATTTGAGGCGGGCTTAGCCTACAAACAAAATTTGGCGATTAACTGGTGCCCAAGTTGTAAGATTGGCTTGGCAAACGAAGAAGTAGTTAATGGAAAATGCGAAAGATGCGGCACGTCAGTTGAGAAGCGGCAAAAAGACCAATGGCTGATAAAAATTACCAAGTACGCAGATAGATTAATTAATGATTTAGCCACAGTTGATTACCCAGAGCGTGTAAAAGACCAGCAGATAAATTGGATCGGGAGAAGTGAGGGCGCGACCATAAAATTCCAAATCACAAATCACAAATCACAAATAAATCCCAATGACCAAAATCTAAAATTCCAAAACGAATTTATAGAAGTGTTTACGACTCGACCGGATACTATTTTTGGCTGCACTTTTTTGGTATTGGCGCCAGAACATCCAATAATCGAAAATTCCAAATCACAAATCACAAATTACAAAGAAGTTGAGGATTATATTAAACAGGCGAAACGTAAATCTGATTTACAGAGACAAGAAGAAAAAGAAAAAACCGGCATTGAATTGAGGGGCGTCAAAGCTATAAATCCGGCCAATAAAAA
>CAYJVF010000028.1:0-1416 GCA_964373565.1 uncultured Candidatus Saccharibacteria bacterium | reverse complement strand
GATTGGATTTTTTCGCGCCAGCATTATTGGGGAGAACCCATCCCAATGATTTTTTGCGACAGCTGTCGCAAAAAATCATTGGGAAATCACAAATTACAAATTACAAATCACAAGGAAATTTCAAATTTCAAATTTCAAATTTCAAATTCCTCTGGCTGGTTTCCCGTGCCAGAGGCTGATTTGCCGGTAAAATTACCTAATGTAAAAAAATACCAGCCGACTGATACTGGGGAATCGCCTTTGGCGGCTATGGAAAAATGGGTGAATGTAAAATGTCCAAAATGCAATGGGCCGGCGCGGCGCGAAACCGACACCATGCCAAATTGGGCAGGCTCAAATTGGTACTATATCGCTTATCTGTTCCCAGATAAGCTAAATGCAAAAATCAAAAATCAAAATGCAAAATTTAGGAATATTTTTACCGAAAGTAAAAATATATTAGATTATTGGCTTCCTGTGGATTGGTACAACGGCGGCATGGAACATACCACCCTGCATTTACTGTACTCGCGGTTTATTTTTAAATTTTTGTGGGATATTGGGGCGGTACCAAAGCAAATCGGTAACGAACCATACAAAAAACGCACTTCGCACGGCATTATTTTGGGCGAAGGCGCGATTAAAATGTCAAAGTCTCGAGGAAATGTTATTAACCCCGATGACGTGGTAAAACAATACGGAGCCGACACGCTGCGCGTATATGAAATGTTTATAGGTCCGTTTGAGCAGATGATTCCGTGGGACAGCAAGGGAATCATAGGAGCAAGGCGTTTTTTGGAGAAAATATATGGCCTTGCTCTGAAATCACAAATCCAAAATTACAAATCACAAGTAAATCCAAAATCACAAATCCAAAATCTGCTAAACAAGACCATTAAAAAAGTTGGCGAGGATATTGAAGCAATGAAATTCAATACCGCCATATCTGCGCTGATGACTTTTGTGAATGAATGGCATGGTTCTGAGTTAGGCTTAGCCTCACTCAAAGATTTGCAAAAGTTTTTAGCCATTTTATCTCCGTTTGCGCCGCATCTTGCCGCGGAGCTTGGGCTTTCAATAAAGGAATGGCCAAAATATCAAGATATAAAAGAAGAAAAAGTTTTAATGATTATTTCGGTTAATGGCAAAGTGCGAGACAAAATGGAAATGGAGGCAGGCATTAGCCAAAATCAAGCACAAGAATTAACAATGAAAAGCGAAAAAGTGAAAGGCTGGGTTGCAGGCAAGCAAATCAAAAAAGTAATCTTCGTGCCAGATAAATTAATTAATATAGTATTATAGTATCGATACCAATATACGAATTTACTAATTATACGAATGCCGTCGATTGACGTATTAGTATCATTAGTATTCATTCGTATATTAGCATTGATACCGCGAAGCGATGATAAAAAAGGTGGTGGTTTCGGCGGCGGG
>CAYJVF010000027.1:4679-6646 GCA_964373565.1 uncultured Candidatus Saccharibacteria bacterium | reverse complement strand
ACCAAAAATGCAACAATCAACAACGCCACGATATTCAACACTTTGATCATCGGGTTGATGGCAGGACCTGCGGTGTCTTTGCATGGGTCTCCCACGGTGTCGCCGGTGACCGCGGCTTGGTGCGCAAAACTGCCCTTCCCTCCGTGGTTCCCCGCTTCAATGTATTTTTTGGCGTTGTCCCAAGCGGCCCCTCCTGTGGTCATAGAGATGCCCACAAATAGCCCCGTAATAATGCTTCCAATTAAGAGTCCTCCAAGCGCTTCAACTCCCAAAATATAGCCAACTAAAATAGGGGCAACTACTGGAATTAATGCCGGAATCATCATTTCTTTGATGGCGGCTTTGGTAACGATATCAACGCATTTTCCGTATTCTGGTTTTGCCGTGCCCTCCATAAGTCCCTTGATTTCACGAAATTGCCTGCGTATTTCTTCAACAACCTTACCGGCTGTCTTGCCAACTGCGCCCATTAAAAATGAAGCGAATAAATAGGGGAGCAATCCGCCGATTAAGAGCCCGACAATCACTTTTGGATTATCCAAAACGAAACTTGCCGTACTGGCGGCTTTTGAAAAATTCATCACTTCTTGCGTATAAGCGGAGAATAAAACCAATGCGGCCAGTCCCGCCGAAGCTATGGCGTAGCCTTTTGTAACGGCTTTTGTTGTATTGCCAACGGCATCCAAAGCATCTGTAATTTTTCTAATGTCTTCGGGCATTCCTGCCATTTCGGCAATTCCTCCGGCGTTATCTGTAATCGGCCCATAGGCATCAACGCCCACAACGATTCCAGCAATAGAAAGCATGGCGGTAACGGCCAATGCCACTCCATAAATTCCCGCCAACCAATAGCTGAAAATTGTGGCAAAAGCAATCAGCAAAACCGGAAAAGCCGTCGATTGCATTCCCAAACCAATTCCGCGAATTATATTTGTAGCGTGGCCGGTTTCAGAAGCTTTGGCAATAGATTTTACTGGGCCGTATTCTTTGGCTGTATAATATTCTGTGATAATAAACATTAAAACAGCTACCACTAAGCCAATCAAAGTTGAAAAGTATAAATTATTTACGGAAATATCTTGCCCTTCCATCATTTGGGAAATTAGGGGATAAAAAGAAATCGCAGATAACACAACAGAAACCGCCAGCCCTTTGTACATCGCCCACATTATATTTTTTGATTTGCCCAGTTTTACAAAAAAACTGCCGATTATAGAAGTTAAAATAGAAACTCCTCCCAAAAATAATGGCAATAAAACAAATTGCGGAGCAAGTGGATATAAAAGGCCTCCCAAAATCATTGTGGCAATCATAGTCACGGCATAAGTTTCAAAAATGTCGGCGGCCATTCCGGCGCAATCCCCCGCGTTATCTCCAACTTGGTCGGCAATAACGCCCGGATTTCTTGGGTCGTCTTCTGGAATCCCTTTTTCAACTTTTCCAACCAAGTCAGCCCCCACATCAGCCGCTTTTGTATAAATACCTCCACCGATTCTGGCAAAAACAGAAATTAAGCTGGCGCCAAAACCCAGAGCTATTAAACCATTCATGCCCACTAAAAAGTAATATCCCGAGACCGCCAAAAGCCCTAAACTTACCACCAAAAGCCCTGTAACCAACCCGCCTTTAAATGCCAAGTCTAATGCAAAACCCAAGCCGCGTTTTGCCGATTCGGCAACGCGAGTATTAGTTTGGGTAGAAATAATCATGCCTATAAAGCCGGAAAGCCCGGACAAAAATGCTCCCAGTAAAAATCCTAAAGCAATTTGCAAATCCATGAAAATCCACAAAATAAAAAACAAAACGGCGGCAACGATTCCAATCGCTTTGTATTGGCGTTTTAGATAGGACATTGCGCCTTCGGCAATAGCCCGTGTAATTTCAACTGCCTTGTCTTTGGCGGCCGGCGCCTTGCGTATTTGAGTTGTCAAAAAAATGACGAATGCAATGGCAAACAATGAGACTAT
>CAYJVF010000027.1:0-4579 GCA_964373565.1 uncultured Candidatus Saccharibacteria bacterium | reverse complement strand
ATGGGAAAATAGGTTATAAGCATAATTTAAAATTTAAAATGACAAATTTAAAAACAATTTTTCCCGATAAAAATTTACAATAAATTTTTATACGGGATCCCGTATAAATTTAATCTGGTAAATTTATCGGGACAATTTAAAATGTTACCTGCCTGTCGGTAGGCAGAAATTTTAAAACAGGTTTTTAAATTAGTGCTTTTAAATTATTTTTGAATTTTAAATTGAGCATTTTAAGTTATTCTTTATTTTCCTCTTCCTTTATCTCTTCTGTCTCTTCTGTCTCCTTTGTCTCTTTTTCTTCTTCGTTTCCGCGTGGTTCCGCTTGGATTTCTGCGTCTTTCTGCGCAGCAGTTGCTACTGCCTTAATATCTATCTTCCAACCAGTCAAATTAGAAGCCAACCTGACGTTCCTGCCGTCTTTTCCGATCGCCAAGGATAACTGGTCTTCATTAACGGTAACAATAGCCGTGTTTTTGTCTTCTATTTTAACATCCGCAACTTTGGCAGGTGACAGGGAATTGGCAATATATTTTTCCTGGTCTTTTTCCCATTCAACCACATCAATTTTTTCTCCGCCTAATTCGTTGATAACGGCCATAATCCTGGTGCCTCTTTGGCCGATGCAACTGCCTATTGGATCAATTTTTTCATCTTCTGAACCTACGGCAACTTTTGTCCTGTAGCCGGGCTCTCTTGCAATTGATTTTATAACAACTATGCCAGAAGAAATTTCCGGCACCTCCAATTCAAAAAGTCTTGAAACCAATTTTGGATAAGACCTTGAAAGCAAAACAATAGAGCCTTTGGGCGTATCATCAACTTTCAAAATATAAAATTTAAGTCTCTGCCCTTGTTTATAAAATTCTCCGGGAATCTGCTCTTCTCTATTTAAAATTCCCAAAGTCTTTCCAATGTCCACTAAAACGGTGTTTCCCTCAATCCTTTGAACAATTCCTGAAATTATTTCCCCCTCTTTTGATTTATACTCTAAAGCAATAACATTTTTTTCGGCTTCTCTTATTTTTTGTAAAATAACCTGCTTGGCGGTCTGGGCAGCGATTCTTCCATAGTCTTGTTTTGAAACCAGTGGGATTTCTAAGTCTTCGCCAACTTTTATTTCCGAATTAGCCTTTTTAGCTTCATCAAGCATTATATGTTTTTCTGTGTTAAAAACTACTTTTTTAGGCGCCTCTTCGCCTTCTTTTGCGCCAAAGTCTTCTGCCGGAATTAATTTTTCCTCTTTTAACTTTTCAATTTCTTCTGGAGTGTAAAGCATTGATTCGTCTACAACTAATTTTAATTGCCAAAATTTCACATCCCCCGAAACAGGATTAAACTTGGCTTTTATTTTTTGGCCTTTTTGGCCATAATCTTTTTTGTAGGCTGTAGCCAAAGCCGCCTCCAGAGTTTCAATAATAACTTCTGGAGTTATACCCCTAGCTTCTGCAATTTGCCTTAGCGCGCCCTGAAAAGATTTTAAATCCACAATAGTGAAATTCCAAATTACAATACACAAATTACAAACAATATCTAAATCCTAATAAATAGAATCCAAAATACGTTTGTGGTTTGGAATTTGTGGTTTGTGATTTATTTTTTTACTTTATAAAAAAATCCGTTGGTCAGACGGACAAATTTGTCATTCAATTAATTTAATTAGAGTTTAGCAAAAATAAATCTCAATGTCAAATTTCATAGTTAAATAATTTTGACTAAAAGTCAAAAATTATTTAACTGGGCGAATCCTGAACTGCATTCGGAAAATAACTTAGTCTGGCGCTATTTGTCGGCTCTTTAATCAATATCCCAATAATATCGATCTGGCAGGGGAAATCCTGTGGATAATTATTATTTTTAAACCAAATTTGGGCTAACTGCATCAATTTTCTGCTTTTTCTATAATCAACATGACCTTCCGGAAAAAATCCAAAGTTATTATCAACAATAGTTTTAACTTCAACGAAATGTATTTTCTTTTCTTTCTCCCCAAATAATCTCCATTTCTTTTTTACAATAATATCAATTTCTCCAAAGGTTATTCTATAGTTTCTGCCCAAGATTTTAAACCCATTTTTCACAAGATATTCACAGGCCAACTTCTCCCCCAAATTGCCGAGTTCTTTGGTGGTCATTTATTCTTTTATCTCGTTTTCTTTGTTATATTTTTTAATTGCCTTATTTATGTTTTCCAATCCCCTTTCACTAAACCGACTCTTGTGGAAAAAATCCACAATCTTCATCTTAAAAAACCCTGGCTTACCAAAAGCAACACGAAGAGTAAATTCTACATTACCTTTCATGAGCGCGGGGTCTAAATCTTGAATATTTCCAAACATGACGATTTTTCCAGTACGCGGGTTAGCATATCCATTTGCGGCACCACAAGAGTATTTCTTCCCCTCTATCGTTGCCATACCGGCGTTGCCTCCGATGGACTCTCCAAAAAGCAAATCCCCCATCTCGTCCTGGAGCATTTTAAAGTTTTTTTCCGTGATACGTTCATCAGATTCAGTTTTCTTTTGTTCAATTTTATCTTGCAGCTCTTGGGTTAATAGCTCAACAATTTTACTCCTTAGTCCATTGGTATCTGGTATTTTACTTATATGATAAGAATCGGGCAATCCATCAATTTTTTTTATATTTTTTATCAACTCATTCCTAGCAAATTGCATGTGATGCATAATATTTGACACGCCTATTTTCCCGCCAAATTCATCAGCCCCTTGAGGGGATTCTAAAATTTTTCTCAGCTCGCTTATATCGCTTGCATCTTTAACTTCTGGGTACAGCCCCAAAATCTCTTTTTCTGTTACAACTTCTGTTTTTCTTTTTTTACGGGGTTTAATTTCACCTTCAACCAAACCCTTTTTTATTTCTTCAAGAGCGTTTTTGCCTCGTTTTAGATAATCTCCCACATGTTCTTGGCCTGGCGGAAGCGGAGGCTGGTCTAAACGATAAAGCTGTCCGTCTTCTGGGACATCTTTTTGCCCGCTATTTTCAACTGGATTCTCTGTCCTCATAATTTTACTTTTTTAATGGCGGATATAGCGGATATAGTTGTTTGTCAATCATCCTTCCAAAGCAAGTCCTGCCTTGTGAGTGTTGCCAGCTCTGTGAAAATTCATCGCCATACATAACTGGCGCCGATTTTAATTTACCGTTTCCGCCATTTGTATCCGACAAACCAAAGGTTGCGCACAACTCAAATTTTAAATTTGCCGCATCTTTTATGTTGTATTCGTAGGGTTGATTGGTTTGGGGGTCAAATGGCGCAAAATAACCAGAAATGGAGTCTTGTAAATCAGTTAACTTATTTGGCAACGCGCCCTTTCTTTGCCAATAACTTACCACTTGATACTGTATGTTTTGCAAGTCATTAATTCTTTGCTGGTCAATCTGCGCCAGTCTTGCATTTGCGGGAGAGCCGACAATAAAAAATGCGCCGATGACCGCAATTGAAATTACCGCGCTCACGGCCCAAGCGTATATTTTTGCCGTTTTTGAAGGCTCTGCTTTTCTGACATCATCTAAATAATAGCTAAATACCACGCCGGCCACCACTAATACCGAAAACGCCTTTAAAATAAATCTTAGAGTGATTTCGCCGCCCAAAAAAGTATTAATGGTAAAAATCAAGTCTCCAATAATTACAAGTGAAGCAACAAAGAGAGTCAGATAAATCAGCCATTTTCTTGTTTTTGATTCTCTGACAGTTGATTCCTTTTTGTAAATTTTATTCAAAAACCAAATGGCTAAAACAAAAAGAGGGAAAATGATTATTAAAGAAGCCACCGAAAACCTGATTGCGCCCAAATTATAATAATAGCCATATCTGACCAAAGCAACATCTGGAAAGTGGTAATTTATATATTGCCAACATAAAACTATAAAACTAATAGCTGACCAGTATAGGGCCACCATTGTAAAAAGATGCAAAAAGACATTGCGCGGCAAGTTTTTTACCGTGATTCGGAAATCTTGTTCTTTTGAGGATTTGATTTGTTCAAAGTGATTTTCCATGATAGTTTATGTTGAATTTCATTTAATTTTAATTTGCGCGTACGTTTACATTGGTATTATAACATGTTAAGCTGACAATTGCACATGGGTTTGCAAGATTTAGAATTTTAAAATTAATTCTCGACCCAAAGGCATGAAAGGTCGTTGGGTTCAATAATACTATTTTCAAACTTTAAAATTATGAATACCAATAAATTATTGGGCGAAAACGGAGATGATGTGCCAGAAGATGATAAAAAAGAGGAAGGTGAAGAGAGCAAAAAAGAATAAATACGATTTTAAATACGAATAAAGTAACGCAAGCAAATGATTTAAAAGGTCGCTATTCTTAAAAAAATTAATATTATGGACGAAGCTAAAAAACAACAAGCAATAGGAATGCAATGCAAATGCGGTTTGGGAAAAACCTACGGCGAATGCTGTGGCAACCAGCCATGCAATTGCGGTTCAGGAAAAATGGACAAGGACTGCTGTATGACAAACGCCCCAGAAATGGGCGAGGAAAACGCGGGCCAATAATTTTATTACTTTGAATTACGAAATGCTTTCTTGGTCTTTG
>CAYJVF010000026.1:0-6706 GCA_964373565.1 uncultured Candidatus Saccharibacteria bacterium | reverse complement strand
GGTTGGCTTCGTCATTGTCGGTGGCGCTGCCGCAGGAAAAATCAGCGGGGTAGTCAGTAGCTCCATCATTATCATTATCTATACCATCAGAACAAGCTATAGAAACAGGGCTGACATCCACTCTAAGCATAACATCATTGTGATCCGGTTCTCCGCTACCAAAACTTCCCTTAGTTAAATCTTCAAAATAAACTTTCCACTTATTTGTACTCGGTGTCTCTACGTGGGCATGGATATAGCCATCGCTATTGCCAGAACCCGGCCCAGTTCTCCAAGTAGACCCAGTCCCATTTTGCTGCATAAATAAAATGATTTCTGTTCCGTTTGGAAACTGTCCAATATTAAATGAAGTCCCATTAGAAGTTGTGTGTCCGCGACCCAAAGTTATACGCTGACTATTGCTTGAAGTCCAGTAACCAAAAGAGTTGTTCCAAGAAGAACAGCCCCCCGTGTAAGTTATTGTGACGTTGCTGGTTTGACTAAGTAAAATTTTTCCTTGGGTAGGGACAAATGGCCCATTGCTGTCAGATGAACAATTTGGAGCGGCAAAAGCTATTTGGGGACTAAAAAATCCGTAAACTACGGCTAAGGCGAGCAATGAACCCATTAGGACAAATAAACGGTTGGCTCTTTTTTTCATGTTAGTATATCTTACTCTGAATTACGAAACTCCCGTTTGAAACCACTTTTCAGGTCTTTTCTCTAAATTTTTGCTATAAATTCGCTATATTTTTTTCCCGTAGCCTCTGGCTACGATAAAAAATTCTATCAAATTTCTATCTAAAAATTGAGAGAAAATACCTCGAAAGAGTTTCGTAATTCAGAGTATCTTACCTTTATATTTGTATTATAAAACGGTCAAAAAGTATTATACTTATTTTTAATGATTCATTAACAATGTTCGATTATAAACTATTCAAAAAGTAATATCAATGATTTGGTGAGTAGGGCTAATGTCCATAGGTCATTTTATCAAATAATTTTTCTAAATAATTTCTGCTTGTACCGTAATCCTTTTGTAATCCTTGCCGGGAGGCCAACAGCTTATCAATATCAATATATTGGTTTTCTGGCTGACTGAATCAGATTTTATTTCTGCTCCTTTTTCTATTATGTCTTTTCTCTTTACTTTATAAGTATAATTTTTATTTCCGAAATTCAGTATTATTTCGTCTCCTATAACAAGGTTATTTAAATCATTGAATACCCAATCATACTTTATTCTTGGCCAGTTTTCGGGAGCCGAATGTCCTAACAACATTGTTTGTCCTACATTGCCGGGCAATACAGAATAAGGATGATATACCACCCCCATATCCAAATACTTTTTTAATACATCTATATTATCACTCTCTGAAATGACAACTGGGGCTAAAATGCCTATTTTAGGTATTTGCAAAAAATTATTTTCTGGTAGATTTGGAATTATTGGGTCAACTTTTTCTTTTGGCTGGATGTTTATTTGAAGACTCTGAATATCTAAAGGAGCCAAAGAAGGCAGATTTTCAATTAATTTTTCGCCCCCCCTTAATTGCGCCAAAACCTTGCTTTCTGGATAAGGGTTAAAAAAATTGTAAGTCAGAGCCGCTACTGCTCTGTAATTAAAAATCCAATATATGTTTTTCCAGTTTAGAACTAACAAGAGCGTCAGGAATATAAAAAAGAAAAATTTTAAAAATTGTTTTATCATTGTTCTTAAATGACTACGTTATAAGGTAAAAATCTATAAATAGTATCAATATTTAACAAAAAAGCGGAAAATGAAAAAATTATAATTAGTGATATATGCCTAAAAATAACTCTTTTGTTTAAGTTTTTAAGTCCTACGGACAAACTTATAATAAAACAGGATATCACTATAAGCAAAAGGCCTATCGAAATTATCTTTAAAGACGTATTGTTAGCATAAACAATATAATTTGTAAATTGATAACTATAGTTAGGCTGTTTTTTAATTTTATCTTGAGTGATATCTTTGGCTTGTGAATTTTGAGCTGTTTGCTCTGCTAAGATATTTTCCGAAGATATAACTGGTTGAACTTGCTGATCTTTTGAACTATTGTTGCCAGAATTATTTTGTGATTGGCTTGCTGTATTCTGGCTAATAGCAACAGTTTTAGTTTCATTTTGAGAACTACCAAAAAACTGGACAACTAAAATAGCGTTGTTTTGGAAGCCATACAAAATCGCTGTCCCAACCTCTTGGTAATTCGGACTTAAAATATTATCTCTATGAGAAGGAGAGCTTATCCACGCATCAAAAAGAGTTTTTGAATCAATAAAGCCTACCGCCAGATTTTCACCGGCGTATTTATATTTATAACCTGCCCTGACAAACCAATACCATGGATTTACACCCTCCGGACTTTGGTGTGAAAAATATCCTTTTGAAACCATGTCATAGGCCTTTAAAAGAGCCGCTTCGTCAAGCTTTTCGTTTTGATTTAGAGGATTTAATCCCAAGTTTACTCTGCTTTCATTGAGCGCGTTAACAATCCCTATTTTAGTCAAATCGGCAAAAAAGATATTCTGCGGCAAGGGAATAAATAAAGCAACAATTCCAATTTTTAAAATAAAAATAAAAAATGCAAAGTAAAGCAATACTTTGCTTTTTATGAATTTAGGATCATAGTCATTGCCCTTAAACGGCACAAATAATGATTTTAGGTAAAAAATAACGCCTCTGTATTCCATGATAGATGCTACCATACTTTAATAGCACTTGTTAATAGGGATTTACTTAAAATATGCCCTATCCTTATATTGTAAATATATGTAATCAAGATTTTTTCTTTTACTTTCACTAATTTCATTTTTTAAAATGGCTTCTAATTTTTGAATTTGCTCATCAATGCTTAGGTTTATGTCAAAATAAGCCTGCCAGCCCTCCGAAGTTTCCACTATCAATGGGTTTGAAAGGTAAAACTTTCTGGAAGCAATCCCGAAGTTTTTTTCAAGACTTTCTTTAATTTTATCAATCAAATTAATAATATTTTTATTTCCCTTAAAAAACTCCTTTTCGCCTTCCAATACAACTATATTCTTTGGAATCTCTATTAATTCCTCAAAAATTACTGCCTGCTCGTCAATGAAAGAACACTCTGAAGCTTGGCTGCAAAAAACCGCAAATGGCTTCCTTTCTTCAATTGTAATAATTAATTTATCGGGAAATACTTTTTTAACTATCGCAGATTTTACTTCTTTGAGCTCTTTGACGATTAGGTTTTCAGTATACTGTGAGTTTAAAGCCAAAATACTTTTACTATAAAGGCTGGCTGACCCAAGGTTAACTATCTTTTTTTTAATTTGGCTCCATGCCAAATTTTCAATGTCAGCTTTGCTCGCTTTTTCATTGCCGAAAACTTCAATTTCTGCGATTTGAATATTGGGTAAAAATAAAAACAGGTAGAAAAAAACCGAGAAAATAGAAAATACGACAAATACCCAAAAACCGGATTTTTTGAAAAAGGGCGCTTTGGGCTTTAATTTTTTTATTTTAGGGCTTAAATGCCTTCTTCTATAATTCATAATCCCCTTTTAATTCTTCTAATTGTTTCTACTATGTAATTTATCCAATATTTTGGGGAAATAATAAAATCTTGCGTTTTGACGTATTCATCTTTATGCCCGCCAAAACCCATTTTAAATAAGGTGGGGCCTGCATATGGGTGCTTGGGATTTTTAATGGGGTCAGAATATCCCCAAAAATCGTAAACTTTACATCCTCGTTTTTTAGCCTCTTTGATGGCCTCCCACTGCAACAAGTGTGATGCCGGAATTTTATGAAATTCTGGTAAAAGCGCCGCATGATGGTAAAAACCAATGCCACTCCAAAAGATTTCAAACGCAGTAGCTATATATTCCCCCCTATACTTTGCAAAAAAAAGTGAGATGTTGTCTGGCAGAAAAGATTCAAATTCTTTTTTTAAATATTCTAAAGAAAATGGCACAAATTTTTGGCGCTTCGCTACCGGAGTATGAATTTTATAAAAAATTTCCATATCTTTAATATCCGTGCTTTTTACAACTTCTATGTCTTTATTTTGCTCTGCCTGCTTTATCAAATACCGAGTAGTTTTTCTCATGCCCGCCAACAATTCCCCCTCTGATTTTGAAATATCCAATTTCCAGCTAGATTCGGGGTGATAATGCAATGGCCCAGTTCTGAATCCCAAATTTTTAAATAATGCGTTGTTTTCTTGATTTCTTTCCATAATCGGACTTATTCTTATAAAATCCGCTTTTTCCGTTTTCGCCAACTCTTGTAGTTTATTTTTTAAAGTTTCTAAAATCTTAAATCTCAAATCATAAATCTTAAATCCCATAATGGGTCCATGCGGGACTAAAAGAAAACTACCGCGCTTTGCAGAAATTTTTATCGTCAAAGCCGTGGCAATCATCTGGCCCTCCTGAAAAATACCAAATCGCCAAACTTTATTTTCCAAAGACCGGTGAAAATCCCCCCAACTCCAAGACTGCAGGAATGTTTTTTCCGTGCATTGCGCCAAAAACCCCTCCCACTCTTGTTTACCTGTTATTTCTCTAATTTCCATTTCGTTATGTTGACAAAAGTATGGTTTGCGATACTTAACTTGTCTTTTGCAATAGTGTCTAAACTTTTCCTTTTCTAGGAGAATTACTATGTGCCCCGAAGAAGTTGAATCTGACCAATTCGGAACTCCGACACCCCGTACAAAACCAGATTGCGATGAGGCTCACTACCCTCGTATTTTGCGAAAACATCTGGTAACACCCGGACCAGAAAGGGCGTTAGGCGCCTATCGGTGCCCACAATGCGGAGCCTACTTTGACGAAAACTGCGACCCGATGCCTCTTTAGCGCTGTAGTCAAATAGCTTTCTTGTAGCCATTGAACGCCATACCGATAAAACCTGTTGTCGGTTTTTTTATGCATACTTTTTCCCCGATAAAATTAATAAATATTAATTTTATACGGGATCCCGTATACATTTAATTTGGTTAAATGTATCGGGAAAAAAATTAACCTTCGTCAACCCTTCATTAAAACAATTCTCATCTTTTTCACAGCTGTGAAAAAGATAGTAAAACTAAATTTCTTCCACTACAAGTATTTTAACGTATTTTTCCAATGAATAATATTGCAACAATTTTTCTGTCTTATCTGAAACATCATAAGGTGTTATCCAAACGCTCTGCTGAAGTATTTTGTATCCCAGATTCAGCAGAATACTTCTTAATAAATCCCTTGATTTCTTATACTTTTGAGGCATATCAAAAATAAGCATAATCCACTTACCATCCTTTCTTTTGACCCTACCCTCAATTTTGAAACTAGCTTTTAATACTTTTCCAATCCCCTCTTTCGTAATCATAACAGCCTTTTTTCCTTCTAAATCCTTAACCTTAATATATCCCTTTACCTTTAAATGATAAACTAATTGACTAAACTTTGCTCGGTTTTTTGCATTACCACCACGAAGAAACAAATCATCAAGCCGGACTGACATTTGATAAAATGTGCGTGGCGGAGAAAGTATGTTGCCCAAAATGCCACCCGCTAAATTCAACGCGCTATACAGGTCCCATAAAAATTTATCTGTAATGGCAAGTTTCATATTAAAGTATCATCTTTTTCACAGCTGTGAAAAAGATGATAAAGTATAAAAAGCAACTAAAATAAATTTTTCTTTCTTTTAAGTGTATTTCTTTAAAAAACTTACAATCCTTTTGGCGTCTTCTATGGAAATATTAATATGCGTCGGTAGGTTTAATGTTTGTTTGGCCAAGCGTTCAGCATTGGGACATTGGCCCAGCGTGTATTTCATTTCTTTAAGTTTTGTATCAAACGGGTCAATGGGCTTGCGATACCAATCTCCCAACAGGATATTTTCATTATGCCAGGCTTCGTAGATAATTTCATGGGCTTTTGGGTGTTGCACCGCAAAGCGCAAAAAAATGTTATTTTCTTTCTTTGGTAGGACAAACTGCGTTCCAGCTAGTTCTTGGTAGTAAAATTCGGCGATTTTTTTACGATGCGCGTTAAATGTTTTCAGTTTATTAAATTGGTTCAGCGCCAATTCGGCCAGCGCATTTGGCAGGGCTTTAGGAAAATAATCGGGCTTCAATCCCCTTTTTTCCCGCCAACTGACGGCTTTAGATAAAATATGCAACCACTGCGAGCCGATTAAAAATAATTTTCCCAAATTTAAAAAATGGTAGAGTGGCAAAATAATGTAATGCAAAAGAACTGGATGCAATAATTGTTGTTTTATCCAAAATAAACTTGGCTGGCCAAATTCTTTTTGAAGTTGCTGTAATTTTTTGCCAATTTCGTCATTATTAGTAACCGCCATGCCCCCATAAACACAAGAAATCACTTTATCTCTAGCAAAACTAAAAAACGCCGCGTCGCCAAAAGTTCCCATCTTGCGCCCGCCAATTTCCGCGCCAAGCGCATGCGCGCAATCTTCAATGACATACTGACATACTCCAGTTTGTAAGGATGTTGAATGTATGGTCTGATTTATTTTATCCATATCCGCGGGCAAGCCAAATGTATGTTGCGCCACCAAAACTATTCGCTTATTCGTACGAATAAGCGAATAGTTTATCTTCTTTTTTAAATCTTCAATATTTATGTTAAAATCATCCGCGCAATCTATATAAACTGGATTTAGTCCAGCCCACAGAACCGGATTTGGCACGGCGTTGCAGGTGAACGCTTG
>CAYJVF010000025.1:3710-6796 GCA_964373565.1 uncultured Candidatus Saccharibacteria bacterium | reverse complement strand
TCGTACATTTATAAACCCCTCCTAACCTCCCCTTCGTAAGGGGAGGAACCAATAAATCCTTTATTTAAGGCGTAGAAACTCCGCGACCCCTCAATTAAGTATTGCTTCAATACTGGATTCCCGCATATACCCGGAATGACATAATTTTTAGACAGCCGCATGCCAAAAAAAATATTTCGTAATTCAAGATTTATAAGATTAAAGTTTTTGAGTTGTAGTTTTGAAATTTGAGATTTAAGTTTTGAGTTTATTTTGATGCACATACAAAGTTTGCGTAGGATACGCAAAATTTATGCCTTGTTGTTCAAATCGCTCCTTAATTTGTAAAAGAATGTCTTGATGCGCGTTTATGTAACGATCAAAATCAGAACTTAACACATAATACACCACTTCAAAATCCAAAGATGAATCACTAAAATTGGTGAGGTGAATACGGGAAAACCTCAAACCATCCATTGGCTCAATAATATTTCGCACTGTTTCCCCAATTGATTTTAACTGATCAGTATTGGTCTCATAAGATACATTTAATACAAAAGAAACGCGGCGATTTTCCATATTTTTAAAATTCCGAATACTGAAAGATGTGAGCTCTTTGTTGGATATAATAATTTCTTCGCCTTGAAGAGATTTGATGCGCGTGCTTTTAATGCCAATTTTCTGAACCGTTCCTTTGTGATCTCCAACTACAATAAAGTCGCCCGGCTGAAACGGCTTGTCTAAATAAATGGCAAATGCGCTAAAAAGATCGCCTAAAATATTTTGAATAGCAAGAGCAATGGCGATGCCGCCGATGCCCAAGCCCGCTATAAGAGAACTGATATTGAATCCCAAATTGGAAATTATAAGCAATACAGCGACTCCCCACAAAAAATACTTTGCAACTAATCCAACAATATGAAACATCGCTTTTTTGCTTTTGTCTTGTTTTTTCACCAACCTTTCAATTATAAATGAAATGCTGTTTTGAACAACTTGCACTAACTGTATAAGGATGGCAATGAGCAAAAAAACATTCAAGATATTACGAGTAAATGCAGGCATTGTAATAAATTGCAAAGCAACATATAAACTTAAAAATAGATAAAACGACGAATGTAAACTCTTAATGCTTTGAACAAACGCGTCATCAATGTTGGTTAATGTTTTTTTAGACAATTTACCTATATGATTTAAAAAGAACATTTTGATTAGATTTAAAAAAACAAATGCAACAATAAACACAATCGCGGCTTTAAAAATTTGGTCTACATCAAATCCTAAAATATATGGATAATTTCCTGATAGATTATTAAATGATTGCGGCAAAGTAATTTGTTTAAACATAAAAAAATTATAACATAGTATCAATGGTTCGGCAATTATTTATTATTGCGGGAGATTGTAGAAAAATATAAAATTTGTCATTGTCAAAGAACAAACAACATTCTAGCGCTTCTTCTTGGGTCAAGAACCGCATACTTGTGCCTGTTCCGCGAGTTGTTGTATAATACCTAGTACCACGCTAACATAATTTTGAACCCATAACTTTGTCATCGTGAGGAAGGAGTAGAAACGATTGACGGAAGCGTGTCTCGTGCGTTGTTTGAGCCACACTCGAGATTGCTTCGTCGCGAGTACACTCCTCGCAATGACAAAACAACGAGTTTTTACACAGACTATGTACACCATAATCATAAGCATAATCAGCATTGCGGCAATACTCTATTGCATTATTTTATTATTGCATAATCAAAAATTGCAAAAACGATATAAACAACTTGCCGTAATCGCAAAAAAAATTGAGCAAGGAACCGCAGATTCAGAGATTGCGGATTTAAAAGCAAACAATCCTGATGAACAAAAATTCGTAGAGATTTTAGATAGAATCAATAGAATGCTGTGCAGAAAAGATCGGGCATTGCAAAAATTTAAAAAAATAAAAAAAATGGAAGCGCATTTCTTATCGGTTGTGAGGCATCAATTAAAGCCCACAAAGGAGAATTGTGGTTTGAAAATGGTAAAAATGACGGGACAGTGTTTTATGTCCGACTGCCTCAGAAATAGTTATGATTAAAACAAATCATTCAACGCGCCGTGGTATAGTTTTCCTAATTTTTACAATTATTGTAATTCTGTTTCTTTACGCGCTTATTATTTCAAAAAACAATCAAAATTACACTTTTCAAGAACCGGAAAACGGCCCTCCAAAACAGTATAACCCAGCACAAGGACCGCTTAATAAATAAACAGCCCTTGCCTTTTATTACAAAATATGCTATTTTTGCATAAACCTTGTTTGCATCCGTTAAGGTGCGTCAGTCGAGACAAGGGGAATTAACCGAGTAAGTGTGTATCGGGAACGAATCCCAGAGCGCACCTTATACGAAAAATTACATGTCACAAAAGCTTTATGTCGGCAATCTCCCTTATGAGACGACCGACGACCAGTTGGCCGAAATGTTTGCGCCAGCAGGTACAGTTATTTCTGCAAAAATCATCGTTGACAAATTTTCAGGCCGAAGCAAGGGCTTTGGTTTTGTAGAAATGTCAAGCGAAGAAGAAGGGCAGAAAGCAATCGAAACGCTAAACGGCACTTCTCTTGGATCCCGCGCCATAGTTGTTAATGTAGCGCGTCCTATGACAGACAGAAAACCAGACGGCGGATTTGGCGGAAGAAAAACCTTTGGACGATCCGGAGGCGGACGATCCTACTAGAACCAGGTTGGCTGATCTGAAAAATAAAAAAGCCCGCACAAAAGCGGGCTTTTATTATTTAAAAATTTGAAATTATCTTTTTCATCTCACAAATTGCTAATTTCACTAATCACACTGTCTATATTCTTTAGCTCCGCCCATTTGAAATAGTAACCGTCTCCGCTTAACTTTTTCCACACTTTGCCAATCGCCTCTTTATAATCCGAATCCTCCGATCCTATTAAATGTTCGCCTTTATATTCCAAAACAACAAAACTTCCATTTTCCCCCAAATTATTTTTTAGATTCGATTAATTCTTCAACCTTGAATTTCGCTTTCTCTAATAGTTGTTTCGCTTCTTGGCGTAGTTTGAAAGATTGTTGAATTAAAGAGGAAATTTTTTGCTGGA
>CAYJVF010000025.1:0-3610 GCA_964373565.1 uncultured Candidatus Saccharibacteria bacterium | reverse complement strand
TTGCTGGAAGATTTAAATAAAAACAAAGATATAATTTATTAATCCCCTCAGCAGAAATAGATGTTATACGTTGATTCACAAAGGCCTTTTGAATATTTTCAGGTACCAAAGAAACTGCGCCAACTGTTCCAGACATAGAAATTAGAATATCGCCAGATTTTGCGACAAATTCTTGGTACTCATCTAAATCCGGTAAAAATTCAACGCCTTCAAAATCAATTTCTATTCTTTTTAAATTCTTGATTCTTAAGAGTGGTATTCCTTTTTCTAAATAGGTTTCTGTTGGAAAAGCAAAGCCGCAATTATATTTTTTGACAAACGATTTTAGGGGTTTCGCTGTTAATTTTTTATTTGACAAAAATTCTTTTATTTTTTTATATTTCGGCTGATAATATTCTGGGTCAAGGCGATCTTCGGCTTCGGAAAATTTTGCTTCAAAAGTTTTTTGAGTGGATAAATCTAAATCCTCTAATCCCAATTCTTTATTTAAAATTTCTTCCTCTTCCTTGTATTTTTCATCAGCCAATTTTCGCTTTTTTTGCGCTTCTTTTACCATCTCTTCAATTTTTTGCTGGAAAGATTGGGGAGGAATAAAAACTTTAATTGCTTTAATATCTTCGAAGTTAATATTATTTTGAACTCCTCCACTTGCGTTCCTTAATGATTGTAATAACCCATATTTAGAATTTAAAAATGTTGTCAAATAATATTTATTTATTGAATTTTCTTTTAACCGAATTTTTGCAATTGCCTGATTAATATTGGCCACTTTTAAATTTTCCGGAACAATTACAGCTGTCCCGATTCTGCCTGCCATAGATAATAAAATATCGCCAGGCTTTAATTGCGATCTTTTCATCCGTTCATGGACAAATTCATGAATATAAACAATGTCAGATAAATCTAATTCCTCATTAATAAAATTTACTACCCGTAAAAATGGTATTCCATCAGAAACATAAACATCTCCTCTCCATAAGGGAGTTTCGCCTTTGGTTATAACTTGAGATAAATCTTTTAAAGATTTTAAATTTTGAGATTTGAAATTTGAATTTAATATTAAATACTCCGGCTTATAATATTCGGCATCAATTCGGTCTTCAATTTGGGAAAATTTAATGGTGGAAGTTTGCATAATTTATTTGACTGTTTGATTTTTTTGTATTACTTCAATTTTTAATTTGTTAATTTCCTCTTTTAAATGTAATTCAATATTAAAATTTTGCTCTCGTAACTCTTTAATTTCTTGAAAGTATTGATTTTGTAAATTCAAAGAGTCCTTGTCTGTGCGTGTATGAAAAAGCATAATTTCAATTCCTACTAAACCGAGAGTAAAAAGAAAGGCGATGACTACGCCAACTACGATTTGCCAACTCAACTGTTCTTGTTTTGATATTCGTGCATCAAGCTCCTTTCGTTTCTTTTCTTCTTTGGTGGCTTCTTCAATTGAAATAATGTTCTTATCCATATTATTGTTTGAAGAAGCCATTAATTATTAAAGTGCCGTTCTGTTCATCAGCGGCAACATCTAAATATTTAAATCTGTGAAAATCTATACCACCAAAAGAAACTCCTTGACCAAATGAAACTCCCGGGCCAAAAGTTATGCCGTTCACGTTAATAACTCGTTTAGGTGATAATGAACCGTCAGGATTTTCTTGGAAGATGTCTAAAAATCTGTACCTATTCATAAAAATTAATTTTTATTTAAAACTCCAACTTATATTTCTCCTTAAATTTTTTAAATTCTTCAATCACCAAACTTACATCTTCGTCAACGACTGACTCGCCGTCTTTTTTAATAATTTCGCCTTTTTCATTTCGTTTATAAATTGCTCGGCCGCGAATATCATAGCCGATTTTTTCAATGATACCCATAAAAATCGGGTAATCTTTTTTCTTTAATACTTCTAATTCTTTTTTCGGCAATTTTTGTAAAAACAAAACTGATGCCTTGACACCAGCGCCATAAGGAATAAAAGTTTCTGACGGCAAAGAAACAACCGCCAAAATTTTGGCATTATCACGAATCCACTGCCGAACATAGCCAAGCGAAGAATTGGTTAAATCGCCGTCCGGTAAAACAATTGCCATTCTTCCGTTGTCTTTTAAAAACCGCAGACATCGTTCAATAAAAAGAATATCCGGCACTTGACCGCCTTTTCCGTCTTCAGCCGCAACTTTTGATAATTTTTTCCATTTATCATCATCTTTCTTCCATTTATGGCCCATTTCAAAATTATCCAAAATATTTTTATCCGTTACTTTCCCTTTTGTGCCAAATGGCGGATTAGTTATTACAATATCAAACGATTCTTCTTTAATTTTATGATTGGAAATATCATAAATTTTTTGAAAACTATTTAATGAATTGTGCGAAAATATACCGGTGTGGCCATCGTCATATAAAACCATATACATTTTCGCCACACGCGCCAAATCAGGATTAAAATCAATTCCGCGAATATAATTTATAGCGTAAGATGTTAAATTTCTAATAACTTCCAGTTCGGATAAATCGGGACGATTTTTTTCAAACATACGCCTTATATAATTCAATGTTTGAACCAAAAAACCGCCGGAACCGCAAGCGGGATCCAAAATCGATTCATTATCTTTTGGCGATAGCATTTCCACCGTCATTTTCAAAATTGGATAAGGAGTAAAAAACTCTCCTCTTTCTCCTCTTGAATGAGCATGAACAAAAGTTTGAAAAGCAACGCCTTTTATATCGGCTTCGGTTTTTATCAATGAATATTTTTGAAGCTGGCCAACGGCAAAAGCTAAAGTTTGAGTTCTTAAAATTATTTTATCGGTACTATCAAAAATATCGCTAAAATCTTTTTTAACCTTTTCAAATAAATTTTCAATTCTTTTACGGAAATTAGTCCCATCGCCGCTTTCTATTTCTTCTTTTTCTTTAACGGTAATGCGGAAATCGCAATCAGCGCTTGCTGATTTTTCATCAACCATTTTAATGAAAATCAATTTTAAAACTTCGTTGAAAACTTTATCCTTTAAATAACCCTCATTAGCATAAATATGATTATGGATAGTTTCAAAAACCGTTTTTAATTCGCTTGCCAAAACCAAATCCTTTTTCTTATAAAGCCCGATATCTTTTAATGATTCGCCATATTTAGGAATATCCGGAATTTCTAAATGCTTTCTCGGGTCTTTTGAATACTGAAAATGTCCTATGTCTTGTCCATTAAACCAAACAGCAAATTCAGCGGTAGTGCTGTTTATATAACTTTTCAATTGTTCTTCGCCGTCTTTCCTGTCTCGCTTTTTAAGTTCAATAATAATATAAGCATTTTCTTCTGGCCTAAAATTTTTATCGTTTCTAAAAATAACAATATCAGCCCGTTTTTTTGTTTCGGTTTGACCAGATTGAATTTTTACTTCGGTTTTAATATGACTTTTTGGATATTTATATTCTTTAATTAATTTTTGAATATAAATTTGACGCACTTCCTCTTCAGGTGTTTTTTTAATCCACTCATTAGAAATAGCGTCTTTAACAAATCCCGCTTTTCCTTTTTCGGGTTCTGTGATAATTTCTTCTTTTGGTTTTTTGTATTGAATCATGGCTTTATATTGCCTCCTT
>CAYJVF010000024.1:0-6929 GCA_964373565.1 uncultured Candidatus Saccharibacteria bacterium | reverse complement strand
TACGCTACGCATGGCGTAGCTGACCCGCTCAGCGGGTTAAAACAAAATATTACTTGGACCGAAACTATTATCTTGCCCAACGCGCCAGATTTAAAGCATATTCCAAGGGCGTTATTAGAAAAATTATTGCAAAGTTTGCATATTATTTTAGGAATAAGCTACTGGAAATTTTATTGTCCGCCAAAAATAAAATTGCCATATGAATTATCAAAAAAAGAAGCCGACTTCTGGAATGTTGTTTACAAAAAAGGGCTGGGCGAATTTTTTTACAAAAATAATCTTGACCCCACCATTAGTCCTAAATTCCAAATTACAAATCACAAATTACAAATAGATCCAAGTCTCAAAATTAAAAATTCAAAATTCACGAAGCGTAGCTTGGTGGGGATTGGTGGCGGAAAAGATTCAATTGTTTCCGCAGAACTACTAAAAGAGCATGGCGCAGACATCACTGCTTTTGTGGTTGAAACCAAAAAAACTGAACTTGTTGAAAATATTATTGATGCTTTGGGCGTCGGCGGACTAAAAATACAAAGAATTTTGGACGAGAAAGTCCATCAAAAACACCAATACAACGGACATATACCCATTTCTGCCATTTACGCATTTTTGGGGATTTTTTCCTGCGCTTTATACAAATATTCAGGATTTATTGCAAGCAACGAGCGCAGTTCAAATTTTGGGAGCGTAAAATACAAGGGGCTGGACATAAACCACCAGTGGAGCAAGTCATTTGAATTTGAAAAACTTTTTTCTGACTATGTAAAAACATTTATAAGCCCTGATTTAAAATATTTTTCTTTGATGCGGCCTTTTTACGAAATACGCATTGCCAAAATGTTCTCCGGATATAAAAAATACTTCCCCATATTCTCCAGTTGCAATAGTAACTTCAAAAATCAGTCCTACGGTTCGGACCGTAGGACTGCGGAAAACTTACGCGTAATTCCGCGTCCGATTGTAGTGCAATCGGCTTCCGCGTCATTCCGCGAACTTTGGTGTAATAAGTGTCCAAAGTGTGTTTTTACTTTCACGATCCTTTCGGCTTTTTTGGGTAAAAAAGATCTGTTGGATATTTTCGGCGAAAATTTATACGAAAAAGAAAACTTATTATCACTATTTAAAGACATTTTGGGATGGGGGGGCAGGAAGCCCCTTGACTGCGTGGGAACATTCAAGGAAGCTCAAACTGCCATAAATTTGGCAAAGCCGAAATTCGCCAATAGCTTTATTATGCGACAATTCGGCGCGCGCGCCAAATTATCGCCAGACGTTTTTGGCGCCAATAAACAAACTTCTATTCCCACAGAATTTGCTTTTTTGGGCATGGAAAATACTCTTATTTTAGGATATGGAAAAGAAGGAAAAATTACTAAGCAATACTTAAAAAAACAATATCCTGAATTAAAAATAGGAGTGGGTGATGAGGCGCTCGATAAAAAATATTTAGAAAAACAGGAAAATTTTGACATAGCAGTAAGAACGCCCGGCATCAAAAAAGAATCGGTAAAAATACCTTACACCACTGCTACGAATATATTTTTTTCCAAATTAAAAAATAAAAATATAATTATTGGAGTAACGGGAAGCAAGGGCAAGAGCACAACCGCCAGTTTAATTTATGAAATTTTAAAAACGGCTGGCAGGCGCGTTGAGTTATTGGGAAATATAGGCAAGCCAATGCTTGAAATGTTATTAAAACCCGTACCCAAAGATACAATTTTTGTTTTAGAACTATCGAGTTACCAATTAGACGATATAAAATACTCTCCTAATATTTCAGTTGTGACTTCATTGTTCCCGGAGCACATGGATTATCACGGTAGTTTGGAAAACTACTATAATGCCAAGAGAAATATAATAAACTTCCAAAATAAAGAAAATTATTTTGTGTACGACCGACGCAGTTCTATTATGCGACAATGGGCAAAAAAATCTTCCGGAAAAGCAGTCCCATTTGCCAAAAATAACTTTAAAAGTAATTTACTGGGTGAGCATAACGAAAAAAATATCCAAGCAGCGGTTGCAGTCGCGCATATCCTGAAAATTAAAGAAAGCGACATTAAAAAAGCCGTTCAAAATTTTAAGGGATTGCCACATAGACTAAAGTTAGTGGGGAAGTTTAAGGGCATTACATTTTACGATGACGCTATTTCAACAACTCCAGAATCAACCGTCATGGCAATAAAAGCCTTGGGAAAGGTGGACACGATTTTTTTGGGAGGTCAAGACAGGGGCTATGATTTTTCACAATTGGAAAAAGCAATAAAAAAATATAGAATAAGAAACGCGGTACTTTTTCCTGATTCGGGCAGAAAAATCAAACTAAAAAACCTGAATACTTTGCACGCTAAGAAAATGTCGGATGCCGTAAAGTTTGCCTATAAATATACCCTGAAAGGAAAAATTTGCCTTTTATCTTGCGCCAGCCCAAGCTACTCTTTATGGAAAAATTTTGAGGAAAAAGGCGAAGAGTTTCAAAAGTTTGTTAAGAAATTCAGTTATAAATAACCAATGAAGCATCATATAAATTATTACTTCCTTGCCGTGGTGGTTATATTGGTCGTTTTTGGAACTTTATTTTTATCAGTCCTTTCTTCCATTGACTCTCTAAAGCTTACCGGTAATACTAATTATTATCTTTTCCGCCACTTGGCAAGAATTGGCGTAGGTCTTGTTTTATGTTTTATCTTCTTTAAAATCCCTTTGGAATTTTTAAAAAAATCCGCTCTTATTATTTTAATTATCAACTTGCTAATTTTAGTTTTAGTATTTTTTGTGGGGGAAACTTTTAAAGGAGCTTCAAGGTGGATAAACATTGGGGGCATCACTTTCCAACCAGCTGAATTTTTAAAATTAACTTCCGTTTTATATCTTTCCGCCTTGCTGGCAAACAAGTTTTCAGATAACCACAAAAAAAGCTTTATTTTTTCGGTAAAAAAATTTTATTACAATATAACTCATGTTTTTCTCCCATTTTTGCTTTTACTGGCCGTAGTTTCTATAATTTTAATTTTACAGCCCGATATTAGCACCCTAGGCATCATAGCCATTACTTTGCTGGCGATTTATTTTACATCTGGCACCCCGTTGTGGCATACGGCAACCACCATTTTGGCCGGAGCGGGAGGGGCTGGATTATTGATTTATTTTAAGCAATACAGATTTGACAGATTTTTAGTTTTTTTTAGGCCGGATATATATCCGCTGGGCATCGGCTGGCAAATGAAGCAGTCTTTAATCGCCATAGGTTCTGGGGGAATTTTTGGAAGGGGACTGGGGATGTCTGCCCAAAAATACGGTTTTTTGCCCGAAGCTATGTCTGATTCGGTTTTTGCCATATTGGGCGAAGAAACAGGAATTATAGGAAGTTCAATTATAATTTTACTTTTTATATTATTTTTATGGTTCGGCATTCAAATTTCTAAAAAAGCAACTGATAGATTTTCAAAATTCACGGCCCTGGGAATTACGTTTTTAATAACTTTTCAGGTATTTTTAAACATCACTTCAACTATTGGGCTTTTCCCGGTCAGCGGATTGCCATTGCCGTTTTTTTCTTACGGAGGCTCGCATCTTATCGCAGAACTGATAGGGGTGGGGATCCTTTTGAACATTTCTAAAAACAAATAAGCATTGCAAGGTTTGACCTTGCAAGATTTTGCAATATTTTAATGCATAAAAAAAGCCCCGCAATGCCAGTCGGCAGTGGGCTTAACTAGTCAAGAGTATATTTTTTATTTGCGATTTTTAATTGAATCACAAATTTCCAGGGTCGCAGATTTCAAAAATAAGCCCAAAGCGAGAAGGGCAAAAAACACTGCGTTTCCTAAATTCCACTCATTTTTTCTCTCCTTAAAAAAGGAATGGAATGTTTCCCTGCTTATCTTATGTCAAATTAAAAAGATTATGTCAAGTCTTTCGGGGGTTTGCCAAGTTTGATAGAATTAAAACGATATAAATCGTTTTTTATTCGTAATTCGTAAGACTCATGAAAATTTTATTTACCGGTGGCGGTACCGGCGGTCATATTTTTCCCATAGTAGCAATAGCAAGAGAATTAAGAAATCTTTATGAAAAAGACGATTTGGTTTTACATTATATCGGTCCTAAAGACCAGTTAAGTTTGGTCCAAATTGAGCAAGAAGGTTTTAAAATACACACGATAATTTCAGGTAAAATCAGAAATTATTTTTCGTGGGAAAATATTACTGATTTTTTATTTAAAATTCCAATAGGATTTTTGCAAAGTTTTTTTATGCTTTTGTTCATCAGGCCAAAATTGGTTTTTTCAAAAGGCGGAACGGGGTCTTTGCCCGCCACATTTTCTGCCAGAATTCTTGGCATTCCCGTTTTTTTGCATGAGTCAGACATTGTGCCCGGCAAATCAAACAGAGCCACCTCAAAGTGGGCAAAGAAAGTTTTTATTTCTTTTGAAAAAACGGAATATTTTGATTTGTCAAAAACTACTTTAACCGGAAGCCCCATAAAAAAAGAGCTGGCGGAGGGAAACGAAGAAACGGCAAGAGAAATTTTTGAAATAAATTCGAACAAGCCGGTTTTGATGATTTTGGGCGGGTCCCAAGGCGCCCAGTCAATTAACGAATTTATTTTAAATATTTTAAACGATATTTTGCCGCGCTACGAAGTAATTCATGTTTGTGGTAAAAATAATTACGATTCTTTAAACGCCCTTTTGCCGGCAACTATAAATAAAGGCTTGGAAAGTTTTTATCATTTGCGCGCCAATTTGAATGAGATTGAAATAAAACACGCCTATAAAATTTCTAGTTTAATAATTTCGCGCGCAGGGTCAGCTTCTATTTTTGAAATTGCCGCTTTGGGAAAGCCAAGTATTTTAATTCCACTATCCTCATCTGCCCATGACCACCAAACAAAAAATGCTTACGAATACGCTAAAAACGGAGCTTGTGTAATAATAGAGCAAGAAAATTTAATCCCGCATTTTTTTGTGGGAAGAGTTGATTCGCTAATCGGTTCACCTCAAACTTTAGAAAAAATGGGGCATGGGGCGCTTGCCTTTGCAAAACCCTTGGCGGCAAAAGCCATCGCCCGCGAAATTTTGGAATTTTTACAAGAAAGTAAAATAAACACAAGTAAAAAATAACATTCAAACATTCAATTGAATGTTTGAATGTTATAATTCAGAATAAAAAAATGAAAAAGAAGGTTGCCCTACCAAAAAAAATACGGCTGCGATTTCCGCCGTCGCCCACGGGGCCACTTCATATTGGAAATGCGCGGACTATTTTATTTAATTATTTATTCGCCAAACAACATAATGGCGAGACGGTTTTACGCATTGAAGACACCGATAAGGAGCGTTCAAAATTAGAATGGGTGCAAAACATTATTGATGAATTGACTTGGCTCGGGCTTAGCTGGGATGAAGGTCCTGATGTGGGTGGTAGTTTCGGACCATACAAACAATCGCAGAGGCTGGATATTTACAAAAAATATTTAGAGCAGCTTTTTGGCGAACAAAAAGCTTACTGGTGCACATGTAATCCAGAAAAATTGGAAGAAAAGCGGCAAAAACAATCGGCATTGGGACAAGCTCCTAAATACGACGGTAACTGCCGGGATAAAAATAACACCCAAGGCGTTATCCGTTTTAAAGTCGTCCCGAAAAAATTAAAATTCCATGATTTAATAAGAAAAGATGTGGAATTTGATACGGGATTGTTGGGTGATATTGTCATCGCCAAGGATTTGCAAACCCCGTTGTACCATTTTGCCGTGGTTGTTGATGATTATGAAATGAAAATAAGCCATGTCATCCGCGGAGAGGATCATCTTTCAAATACGCCAAAGCAAATTTTACTACAAGAAGCGCTCGGTTTTTACCAGCCGGTCTATGCGCATTTGCCGCTAATGCTCAATGCCGATAAGTCTAAAATTTCAAAACGGGCAGGGGATGTGGCGGTCAGCGATTACCATAACAACGGGTATCTGCCCGAAGCCATGATTAACTTCATGGCGCTGTTGGGTTGGAATCCGGGGACGGAACGGGAATTATTTTCTTTGGATGAATTGGTAAAAGAATTTTCAATGGAAAAAGTACAGAAGGCGGGAGCGGTGTTTAGTCTGCAAAGACTGGATTTTATCAATGGCTTGTATATCAATCAGAAGCCGGCCAAAAGCCTGGTGAAATTATGCTTGGAATACCTGCCAAAAGAAGCTGATAGCATGTCAGAACATACTTTGGAAAAAATTATTGATTTGCACAAACCGCGCATGAAAAAGATTTCCGATATCAAAGAAGCGGCTGATTATTTTTTTAAGGAAAAGCTGGAATACCCAAAAGAAATGTTGCGCTGGGCCAAAATGGGCGATAGCGAGGTAAAAGCGGCTCTGGAAAGCGCGTTGAAAACTTTGGAAAGTATTACGGACTGGGACCAAAAAACTATTGAGGAAAAATTATTGCAAGAAGCCAAGTTATTTAATTTAGAAAAAAACTATCCGCCGGAAAACAGGGGATTCCTTTTGTGGCCGTTGCGGGTCTCTCTGTCTGGCAAACAAGCCTCTGCCGGTCCTTTTGAAATTGCCGAAATTTTAGGCAAGGAGAAAACCTTGGAACGAATTCAACATGCGATTGACATTATCTTATAATGGCAGTTTTGAATAATGTCCTGTGGTTTTCTAACTGCGGAACTTTTTTTATAAAAATATGGTAAAATATAATAAATGGCTTGAATAAAGAAACCTTATTGTGCGACACTTTGACTTGGTTTAATTTCCCCTGACTCTCTTTAAGACAAGTTGCTCAAGGCAAGTCGCTTGGCGCAAGCAAAATGGGTAATTACTTTGAATTACGAAATGCCCTTTGGAAAGCAAGTTTCGGGTCTTTTCTGAGACGGGCGATCCGGCAAAGCCGGCCTCGCTCGCGTCTTAACCAATTTTTGGAT
>CAYJVF010000023.1:0-7319 GCA_964373565.1 uncultured Candidatus Saccharibacteria bacterium | reverse complement strand
GAAAAAGAAAAGGGAATTACCATTAAATTAAAACCGGTGAGAATGCAGTATACTGTTGTAACTGATATAAATGATGTAATTGTTGGAGATGTAAAAAACGTTGACACTACAACATTACAACATTACAACATTACAACATTCATTCTGAATCTCGTCGATACTCCCGGCCATGTGGATTTTTCTTATGAAGTCTCACGCTCATTAGCTGCCGTTGAAGGAGCGGTACTGTTGGTTGATGCCACGCAGGGAATTCAGGCGCAAACCTTGGCCAATATTGATCTGGCTCGCAAGCAGAACTTGGTAATTATTCCGGTGATTAATAAAATTGATTCGCCGCAGGCAAAAATTGAAGAATCGGCCGAAGAATTGGCCAATGTGCTGGGAATTTTGCCCGATGAAGTGTTAAAAATTTCCGCAAAAAATGGAACGGGCGTGGCAGAAGTATTAAAAGCGATTATTGAGAAGGTGCCGCCTCCACTTACCAATTCGTACGAATTGGTAAGTGGAGGCGGCGAAGGCGCGCCATTCCGGGCATTAATTTTTGATTCCACCTACGACGCCTTCAAAGGGGTGCTGGCGTTTATACGGGTAGTTGACGGCTCAATTAAAGATCGCGAAAAAATTGAGTTGTTAGCCGTAAAAGTCCAGGCTGAAATAAAAGAGCTGGGTTATTTGGAGCCGGGAATCGTTCCGCAACCAGAAATTTTTACCGGCGAAATCGGCTATATCGCTACGGGCATCAAAGAACCGGGTAAAGTCCGCGTGGGAGACACCATAACGAAATTACAAACCACAAATTACAAATCACAAATCGAACCGCTTGCGGGTTACGAGGAGCCAAATCCCATGGTGTTCGCCAGTTTTTATCCGGAAAATCCGGAAGATTTTGAATTGTTAAAAGTTGCTCTGTCAAAGTTAAAATTGCAAGACCCGGCTTTAGTATATGAAGCCGAAATGAAAGAAGCGCTGGGCAGGGGATTCCGCTGCGGATTTTTGGGCACATTGCATGTGGAAATTATTTCTGAAAGATTAGAGCGCGAATTTAATTTGGGACTGGTAATTTCAACGCCATCGGTTATTTATAAAATTACCGATAAGCGCGGCCAGGAATGCGTGATCTATTCTGCTTCTGATTGGCCCGACCCAAGCGGAATAGAAAAAATGGAAGAGCCTTGGGTGCTTTTGGAAATTATCGCGCCCGCAAGTTATTTGGGAAAACTGATGGACGTCTTAAAAAGCGTTGGCGGGAATTATTTAGAAACTGATTACTTATCGGCTAACCGCGCAGTGATAAAATATGAAGCTCCACTCCGCGCCATTGTGGCAAACTTATATGACAAAATAAAAAGCACCAGTCAGGGGTATGCGTCGCTTAATTATAAGGTGCTGGGCTATCGGCCGGCTCAACTTGTTAAAATGGAAATTTGGATTGCCGGGCGGGCCGAAGAAGCTTTTAGCCGAATTGTAGAAGAGAGCGAAGCCTACGAACAGGGAAAAAAGCTGGTAGAAAAATTAAAAGAAACGCTTCCAACCCAGCAATTTACGGTAGCTCTGCAGGCGGTGATTGGTGGAAAAATAATTGCCCGCGAAACCATCAGCGCGCGCCGAAAAGATGTGACAGGATACTTATACGGCGGCGACAAGTCCCGCAAAAAGAAACTCTTGGAAAAACAAAAAAAGGGAAAGAAGTTACTAAAAGAAAAGGGAAGAGTTAATGTGCCAAGTAAAACATTTTTAGAAATATTTCGGGCGTAAATTATGGTAAAATAAAAATATGAATAAAGCAGAAAAATTTGAAAACTTTTTAAAATCGGTCAATCTTGTTGGCTATAGATTAAAATATCGTCCTATCAAACTTGTGGAAATGGATTTGCCAAAAGAAATTCAGGCGATAACCATGCTTTATAAAGTGTATTGGGCTGAAAAAAGACTTCTATATTTTGAAGAATTTTATAAAGAATATTTAAAAACATATAAGTCCGATGTTGAGAGTTTCAGAGTAAAAATAACAATGTGTAAAGATTGTTATTATAGAGGGTTACCTGCTAGAATTTATCGTACTTGGGCCAGTCTTATTACTCAAATTTATGCTGGATATGTGGCAGAGTCAGTTTTTGGAGAAGGTTCTACAACCATGTCGGCAGACCTTGATCACCAAGGTGCTGATTTCCAGATTTTATACCGTGGAAAAGTATTAAACTACCAAGTTAAAAAAGCTTCTTTCAGTAGAGAAATACGGCAAAGTAAAGAATTTGGTAAAAAAATAAAAGGGCGATTTATTGATATAAAATATGAAGTACCTAGTGATGACTATTTTGTAAATCCAAAAAAGAAAGATGGGCAATATAAGCTACCGTACTCAAGATTTATGGAAAACAAAGAATTAAAAAGACTTTCTAATGGTTTTGTAGTATTTACTCCATATCCTTTCAAGGTCATGAAAAAACAGATAGATAGTATAGCAAATTAGATTAAGCTATACACTGCCCAACCATTTTTCCGTAATTTTAACGTAGTCCGGGTTTAATTCAAATCCTAAATACGATAAGCCGAGTTTTTTAGCTGAAACGCATTCTGATCCACTTCCCACAAAGGGTATCAGCACAACACCGTCTTTTTTGGGCATTGCTGATTTAATCAACTTCTCAGTTAGTGATAATGGTTTTTGTGTTGGATGCTTCATGGTATTGTGGTCCAAATGCCCTTTTAGTTTTTTGGGCTCAAAAACATTATCACAGGTTTTGCAAAGAAACCATCTTTCATTTATTCCTGCTCCACCGGCTAAAGCTGGTATTTTTATTACATCTCTCGGTAAGGCCCCGTTTTCATGTGCATTATAAATGGTTTCTTTGCCATTGCTACTATATCTTCCCACGGTGCCTCTTCTAATTTTACCAGCTGCGCCGTTTAAAAATCCTTCTGTATAGGGCTCTCTCACGTCATCTCTATTAAAGTTTGGCTTATCTTTCCATGCACAAATAATGGATTCATGGCTTCTTTGCCAGAAATTTAGAGAAGCAACGTTCTTATTGGTGTAGTGCCAAATAAGCCATCGCTTATTTATTGGAATTTCAATTGAAAGATAGGCTAAAATTTCACTGAACCCATAAATAAACATTGTGCCCGTTGGCTTCATAATCCTTATAGATTCATTAATCCATTCTTTGCACCAATCCACATATTCACCAAGCTCTCTCTTATCTATATTATTCCCAAAATCTTTTCCAATATTATAGGGAGGGTCAATAATAATTATGTCGGCGCTGTTGTTTGGCATTTTTTTTAATCCCTGAATGGCATCACCACAGATAATTTTATTTAATGGCAGTTCCGTATGCCTTTTAATTTCTTCGTATTTTGGTAATTCAATTGTCGTATTTCTCTCTTCGGAAATTACATCAATTACAACCCCCTGAATTTTAAAATCCCTGTCTTTACGAATTATAATAGGCTCCATAGTTTTGTTTGCTGGTTGCAGACGTATATGCTCCTTTTCCTGATAGAATTTTTTTAAAGTTGCTGAGTCTCCATCAATGAGTGCTACCACTTTTTGACCATTCTCAGCTGTTTCTTGATGTTTTACTAAAATAATATCTCCATCATTGATATTTTCATCAATCATACTATTGCCAACAACGCGAAGGGCGTAAACTTCCGAAGAGCGGGGGAGTTTACTTTTTGGAACGGCGATTGTTTCTTTTGGTATATCAAATAAAGTAAGTGGTTGCCCAGCGGCTATTGTGCCAAGAAGAGGAATTCGGACTAAATTCTCTTTTTCTGATATTTCTATCGTGCGGGCTTGATAGTTTGCCTTGCTTAAATACTCTTTTTCTTCTAAATTTTTTACATGTTGATGAACAGTAGATTTTACTAATTTAAAATGCTTCGCTATTTCTTCAAGAGAAGGGGAGTATGTATGTTTCTTTAAGTATTTTTTAATATATTCTAAAATTTGTTTTTGTTTTGGTGTTAGGGTATTTGACATAGAATTTTATTAAATGGTAATATTACATAATTATACCGAACATTTACCGAACATGAAAGTCGGTCAATGTGGATAACTTTAACATTGAATAATTAGAAAATAAATTTATGGAAATGGAAAATAAAGCACAAATTTTACAGAAAAGAAAGGAAATTGAGTTGGAAATTTGTGAATTGCTCCAAAGGGCAAAAAGTGATTTTTCGGTAGATGATGTAAAAAGGGTAATATATAATGAACAAGACCAGGATGATTTGACGGAGGCAATCGCAATGTTTGATACCGGAGAAATCCCAGATGAGTTGGAAAACATTCTTGAATTAACAAACGACGCTTGGAACTATTTTCCCCACAAACTGCTTGGCGGTTTGTCGCCTGCGGAAAAAATATTGGAATATGAAAGTAAAAAATGAAAATTTATGGTATTACACAAGAAAAAAATAAAAAATAAAATAAAAAAGAAAATCAGCAACCAAAAAAGTAATCAGTCAAAAATTGAAGGCGAAATAGTTGATAAATTTGATGACGATGATTTTTTTGACGATTGTGATATCTGTCAATTCACTAAAAAGATGCAAAATGAAAGGCGAGAGCCGACTTTATTGGAACTGAAAAAAGTTTTTGATATCGCAAACAAGAAAAAGAAATAATATCTATTTAATTGATATGAATCAAGAACAGGCGTTATATATTTTAAACAGCGGAAAGAATGTTTATTTGACGGGCGCGGCGGGGAGCGGAAAAACATATGTGCTAAATAAATTCATTGCCGGTTTGAAAAAAAGAAAAATCGGCGTAGGGGTTACTGCAAGTACAGGTATTGCCGCCACGCATTTGGGCGGTATTACAATACATTCTTTCGCGGGCATTGGCATTGGGCGTCAAGCTTCCGAAGAGCACATTAAAAATATTATTGAAAAGAGGCATGTTGCTCGCCGATTGGCAAATACCAGTGTGTTGGTAGTTGACGAAATTTCTATGTTAGATGCCGACAGGCTCACTTTAGTTGACCGCGTTACCAGGTTGGCCAAAGACGAATCAAAACCTTTTGGCGGCATGCAAGTAGTTTTGTGCGGGGATTTTTTCCAGTTGCCCCCCATTCAAAAAGAAGGTGAACCTCCTTCACTATTTGCCTATCAATCGCCGGTTTGGAACGAATTAAATCCAACAATTTGTTATCTTACCGAGCAATACAGGCAAAAAGATGATTTATTGTCAGTTGTTTTAAAAGCTGTTCGCAAAGCCACCGTTGATAATACTATAAAATCGCATTTACATGCGCGCCTTAAAAATATTCCTTTATTAAAAAATATAACCAAACTTTACTCTCATAATATTAACGTTGATTCTGAAAATCATCGAGAATTATCTTTATTGCCCGCCAAGCAAATTTTTTTTAAAATGCGCTCGTACGGAGCGCCGCCGCTTGTGGCGGGACTGAAAAATGGATGTTTGGCTCCCGATAATCTTGCGCTAAAAAAGGGAGCTGTTGTTATGTTTGTAAAAAATAATTTTGATAAAGGTTATGTTAACGGAACAATAGGAACAGTTGTTGGTTTTGGCCAAGAAGATTATCCGATTGTTAGGGGATTGAGCGGCCGAAAATTTATTGCCAGTCCGGAAATCTGGAAAATTGAAGAAAAAGGTAAAACAGCGGCAAGTATTTCGCAAATTCCCCTGCGATTGGCTTGGGCAATTACCATTCATAAGTCGCAGGGCATGACACTGGATTCCGCTCAAATTGATTTATCAGATGCCTTTGAAAGAGGGATGGGTTATGTTGCTTTGTCTCGCGTGAAGTCGCTGTCAGGAATACATCTTTTAGGATTTAACGATATTGCTTTGCAGGTTAATGAAGATGTTTTGGCTTTTGATACTAAACTTCAAGAAGATTCAGAGAAAGCGACCTTGGGAATTCCATCCGATTTTTTACAGAGCAAAAAGTCGGATGTTCAACCAGAAAATAAAGCATATTCCGTAGAGGAAATCAGAAAAACGCATTTGTCAGCTTATATGCCATGGACAGAAAAGGAAGAAGCTAAACTAATGGTTGGTTTTAAGGCGGGATTAGTGATAGGGGAGATTGCCAAACAACACGGAAGAAAACCCGGCGGCATTAGGTCAAGGCTTAAAAAAATGGGTTTAATTCAAGATATAAATTAGTTTCGTGGGGATGATAAGAAAACTTCTTTTAGTTTTTATAATCGCTTTTTTGCTTAATTGGCTGTGGGAAAATTTGCATAGTTTTTTGTATGTTTCTTATATTGGCGGAGCTATCACGCCTTTTATTTTATTTAGGGCAGCAATTTTTGACGCAGTAATAATTTCAATTATTATTTTTGTTTCCGAAAAATTTTTTAACGGCAGGGTATTTTTTATAATAATTACGGGCTTAGCCGTTGCCATTGGCATTGAAATCTGGGCTATGCAGACGGGCAGGTGGCAGTATAGCGATTTAATGCCAATTATTCCTTTACTTGGCGTAGGCCTTAGCCCGGTTTTCCAACTTGCAATCACTTCTCTTGTGGTAAATAAAATAATTGTATCGCCAGAAAAATCTTCCGACCAATGACTTGCATACTTTTTATTTATGTGGTACATATAAAAGTGCTTTCTCTGGTGAGAAGCCGCTTGCAAACGCAAGCGAATGTTCTTTCTCTTAGATTCGGGAGCTTCCCATGCGCAAGTTTCTTTCGGCGGTTTTGGTTTTTGCGTGCTTGTTTTTTTCCGGTCCGGCGCCGGCTAGCCAAGATGTTGGCGAAATTGCCGATGTCGTGAAAAAAACGGCCATTACTTTTTTGGAGATTGAGCTGTCGGTGGTGTTGCTCAATAGCAACGAAATGAAGAGTCGGGAAGAAATGACGGCGTTTTCTGTCAAGCAGATGAAGGTATTCAGGACGATTAGCCAATTCCTCAAAAAGGGCAAGGAAGAAAAAAACGACGCCCTGATTCTTCTTTCGCACATTGAAAGAATGCAAGATGCCGTTGCGCCCTTTACCTCAAAAGCCTACAATCAGGAAATTTTTCCCTTGATTGTGGGACACTTGAAAGGTCGGCCACTGCCTCAAAAACCCACTAAAATCCAAGAGGGTCTGGTAAAGGCTCTTTCGGACAAAGAGGGTTTTGACAGTATGATTCGGGGCGTAGAGCGACACCTTGCCCAAGAAATGGAACTACTACAACAGGGGCAAATTGAGCTTGCCAAGAGGGCCGAAAAGCTCAAAGAGCAAATTGAAAAGTTAAAGAAAAAGTAGGCGCGTAGCGCGCTTGCAGGCGTTCAACAACCTCGGTGCCTTGCCAAAGCATCCGAGGTTTTTTTATGCAGTTTTTAAAACAC
>CAYJVF010000022.1:0-7863 GCA_964373565.1 uncultured Candidatus Saccharibacteria bacterium | reverse complement strand
CGAGTACGCGCAAGCGCGACTCGGGGCTTTTTGCCATACCATGTTTTCAGGCGACCGGAACTTTCCTTTTCTTCAAGTCACCCATGTTTTAATTATACACCCGCATAAGCTTATTGTCAATACCACTGTCCCAAAAGTACGCTCCAGCGTACTTTTGGGACAGACCCCCTTAAAATTAATCAATAAAAAAATGGGGAGTCCGGCCACGCCAATTTTAATAAAATGGTCCGACCCCAGCCAAAATAAGCAGAAACTGGAAAATGGTCGCTTAACCTTTGGCAACGCTACCGAGCGAACTATCTCTCCCCCAGTGTCACCTCCAAATTCAATTCCGCACCGCCCCGCAAAACTTTTATAATAACCGTATCCCCCGGATTATATTTCTGAATTATTTTTGCCATAGAAGTCTGGGGAGTAATTTTTTGGCCGTCAAATTCTAAAATCACATCGCCTTCTTTAAGACCTGCTTTTTGAGCTGCTGACCCATCATAGACAGCCGGCTCGCCGTCTATTCCGCCTTTTATAAGAGCCCCGTAGTCAACCGATAAATTATTGTCTTTTTTTACTTTATCGCTCACTAAAACATAACGCACGCCCAAAAAAGGATATGTTATTTTGTTTGTTTTAGAAACTTGCTCTACGCCCTTTTTAGCAATATTTATTGGAATGGCAAAACCAATAGCTTGAGCTCCCTCCGCATTGGCGACATTAACCCCTATTACCTCTCCTCTTAAATTAAGCAGCGGACCGCCGGAGTTTCCCTGATTAATGGCCGCATCAGTTTGAATTACATTTTCTAAAACTTCAGAAAAACTGCCGCTTGTGTTGGAAGCTGAAATTGTCCTTTCATTGCCCGAAACCACTCCCACAGAAACCGTATTGCTGAATTTTCCTAAGGCATTTCCAATGGCAATGGCTGTCTGTCCAACTTGCACGCTGTCGGAGTTTCCCAATTTTATGGCAGGAAAATTATCACCGTCAATTTTTATGACAGCCAAATCTTGCACCGGGTCTTTTGCTAAAATTTTGGCTGGATATTTTGTATCATCATCTATTATTACCGTATATTCGGCGCTTTCATCTAAAACAACATGCTTGTTCGTCAAAATTAAACCATCGGAAGAAACAATAAAGCCGGAACCCGACCCGACTTGTTTTAATTCTTTGCCGACTTCCACCCTTTGAGGAATTCTAATTTCAAAACCGGGAATTTCGCCGAATGGATTTACAACTTTTTCTTGATAGACCGGCACATTTTTTGAAATGACAATGCTTACTACGGAAGGCGAAGCTGTTTTGACTGCATTTATTACCGCCTGTTCGTAAGATATCGCCGAAAGATATTCTTCTTCTGGTTTTTTTTCAATAACTTGGACTTTAGATATTCTGTCATCCACTAAATTTAAAAACTGGCTTATTTGCTTTTGAAAATAACCGCCAATGGCGTCTTTGGCATAAAAACCTGCCGTTAAAATCACTAAAAAAACAAAAACAGCAATCAAAAACTCTCTGCTATTAAAAAATTTAACGAATTTTTGCTTTAAATCGTTAAAATTGTATTTTGGAAGCTCGTACATGAAGGTTAATTTTTTAAGTTTTTACTTTCCTCATTTTCTCTTTATTATAATCTGAAATCATTTTAGATATTTTAAACCACATCTTGGGGCTTTTCAAGAATTTGCTATTTAAAATTCCTCCGGCCCTTTTTAGGCTTGGAATTAAAACTTGTTTTATCACGAACTTATTTTTCACGGCCTTAATATTCATTTCTGTTTCAATGGTAAAATCATTGCTTTTTAAGTCAAGTTTATCCCAATCACTGCGCCGTATTGCGCGAAAACCAGCTAGCGGGTCTGAAACATTCAGCCCCAATATTTGCTTGGATGGGTAAAAAATAATGTCCCAAATAATATAAGATTGCCTTGGATAGGTTTCGGAATTTTTGACTTTTAATTTTTGGGAGCTGCGGCAACCCAGCACCAGATTGGCATTTTCTAATTTTTTGAGTAAATCCGGTATATATTGGCCGGGGTCTGTGCCATCTCCATCCATAAAAATTAATATGTCTCCCCTGCTTTTTTTGACGGCTTGGCGCATCTGCCAGCCTTTCCCCAATTTTTTTTCTCTCAACACGGTAGCTCCCAATTCTTTGGCAATAACGGGAGTAAAATCATCAGAAACATCCGCCACAATCAATTCGGCATTATTTCTTATTTCCTTTGGAATTGAACAAATGGTTTTGGCAATTCCCTCCTCTTCGTTGAGTGTTGAAATAATAATTGATAGCATACTTTCGAATTTTCAATTTTCAATGACCAATTTTCAATGAATTATCAATGATTTAATTTTCAATGACGACGACGTCATTAATTGATAATTTGATAATTTAAGAATTGATTGATAATTGGAGTTTGATAATTGATAATTATTTTTTGTCCTTATAATGATCAAATTTGTAATTGAATATATTAGATCTTACCGGTCCGATAAATATCATGTGTAATTGACACAAAAAAAATTTAATACCTGTTATAACCCAGCTGTCTTTTTTAAATCTTCTGGTTGAAGTTAAAATTTCTGTTGACTTTATAATGCCGAACTTTGCAAATTTTGCCGTCCGCCTTGCAAAATCATGGTCTTCCGACAATTTTATGGATTCATCAAAACCCTTTGCCCTACTGAAAACTTCTTTTTTTGCAATTATGCCCATTGCCGCATGGGGCAATAAATTTTCTAAAAAAACTATCATTTTATTATAAAATAAGTTGATTAAAAAGTATTCAAAGCGGTTTTCTGGATACGGTCTTAAGCAAAAACTGGCAACATCCAAATTTCTGACATGAAATTCTTCAAGCGATTTTTTAAAAAATTTTTCCGGCAACACCGCATCTGCATCAACAAAGAAAAGAATATCTCCCTTTGAATGAAAAGCTCCGTTGTTTCTGCCCCTTGCCGGAGAGCCGCCTGCGACAGAAATGCACTTGTATTTAGCAATAATATTTAAGGTATTGTCGTCAGAACCTCCATCGGCCACAATAACTTCGTAGTCAGAAGGATTCTGATTTTTAATTGAATCAAGCAGTTTTGGAAGATAATCTTCTTCGTTTAAAGTGGGGATAATAATACTTAGCATACTTATTTACCTTAAATTACGAAATGCCAGAATAACTGCGAATTTCAGGTCTTTCCTCCAAATTTCGTAATTCAAGGTATTTATAATATAATCAGCCCGAGAACAATAAGCAATATAGCAACTGCTTTTTGAATTATTATTTTTTTTGTAATTTCTTCTTTTAGGACGCGGGGATAAAAAAAGGAAAAAAGCAATGCTATTGCAAATAGAAAAACATACTGTACGCCCCTTAATGCATTGATTATCGCCAAACCGGAAATGGGAGCTAAAAAAATTGCGAAATTTTGCAAAAGACCGGCTACTGCTCCGGCTGACTGGGTTAGTAATACTAAAAGTAAAGTTTTTCCGTTGAAAGCCGTTTTTTTAATAAAAAAATTCTGCCGAAAGCCCGTATTGAAAAAAAACATTAAAACTAACAAAAGATTGCAGATTCCAATCCAAATAATGCCTTCAAGAAAATCTAAGCGCAGAAAAACCATTTTAATAAAAATTAAACCAAGGGCAACCAGAAAAGAAGCTGCCACAGAATAAATTAACAGCTTTCTATTCAAATTAAGCCTTTTTTCAAAGGAAATAATAACGCTAGATATCAAAAGAACCAAAAAAGCAATTATATTATTAGCCGTTAAGGCGTTTAAACCCCAAAAAAACCAACTAAAAAGCAATACCAAAATCGGCTGAACGGCGCCGATAATTGGCACTACTCTGGAAACTTCAAATTTGGCAACCGCGCAGTAAAGCACATATAACCCGGCAATAGTAACCAGAGACGTCATGGCAATCCAAAAAAAACTTACGGCATCTGGAATATGAAAACCGACAAATGGAATTAACAACACAGCCAGCGAGCTTAAAGCCCCCACGTAAAAAGTATAAAGCTTGGGATTGGGAGAACGATTCAATACCAGTTTATCTCCAAGAGATGCCAAGCCAAAAAAGAGATAAGATATAATTGCGATAGATAGCCAGAGTAACATTTTATTTTAAAAAAATCCACTTTAAAAAAACGCGAATGGGGCGGGAGACATAAAATCCGAAAACGAGGACGACGTATGTGGTAATCATCATGCCATACCAAACACTATATCTAGGAAAATCAATCATTGAAATTATAAGGACTGCGCAAAGGATGATAATTTCAATGGTTAGTAGTTTTTTATTGGTATAGTATTTTAAAACCGACCTAGTCTCCGCTCCAGGCATATTTTTTTCAAGAATTCTTCGAAGACAAGCAACGCCAAACACAAGTAAAAAAATAGCGGCTATTGGTAGCGATGGTATTTTTGCGTCCACTAAAAATCCCCCCATCACAAATCGCAAGGGATGGGTCGCGCTATTAATGATTAGTTCTAAATAGGGTATTTTTTTTGCGATAAGAGTATAAAACAGATTAATAAAAATGAAAGATAAATATAGTAAAAGCACCACCATGCCAAAATAAAAATAGCCGACCCCCAACCCAAGCATAATAAGGAAGAACGAAAATACATACGCCGAAAAAAGAGATATTCTTTTAGAGGCCAAGGATCTTTGTTTCTTTTGGGGGTGCTTGCGATCAGATTCAATATCAGCAATATCGTTGAGGGTATATAATCCTCCGTAAAGAAATACATTAAAAGAAAAGTACATGATAAAAAGATCTTTAATCGGCAAAGAAGAGGGGCTGGCTGAAAATATAAACGCCCCAGCGATAACTAAAAAAAAACTAAGATGGTATCTGAATTTGATTAAACGGATGTAATCAATAAAGTTATTTTTCATATTCTTACATATTACAGTACGATTAATCCTATAACCCCCGTGATTAATCCTACAGCTAAACCCGCCATGACGTCTATGGGATAATGTTTTTTAAGGTAAACTCGTGAAAAACCAACAACCAGAACTAAAGCGATGCTAAGGCAAATGATGACGGCATTGTTGTACCATACATTTACCATGGTGGTCAAGGCGGTAATTCGTGCAGTATGGACACTGGGAAAACTGCCAGCATCTATTTTTTCCCACCAATTTACTTTTTGCTGGGGGAGAGGCCGTTCTTTGCGGTACATACATTTAATCGCCACACAGATAACCTCAACCATAATTAGTACCGCCGCCAGGCGGGCAGAAAATAAAACATCGATTTGCGCAATAATAAGGATTGCAACAATATAGAAAGTCGGCATTCCAAATAAGGTTACCGAAGAAAAGAATTCATTGGCAATATAATTGTATAAAAGTCTATTCATGCACTTTTATTATACCACAATTCTCCCAGAGTACTCTAACTTAAACGACTCCTTGTTAATTAACAAGGAGTCGTTTTGAAAATAAAAATATAGCTCAAACTAAAATAGTTTTTTTGCCTCGTTCCATATTTCGGGCTTGTTTTGTTTCTCTTTCATCCAATACATCCACTCGGCGCCCCAGAAATAAAGGGTGTCTAAACCGGTTTTTTTGGCATACTCAACATTTTTCTTAAACTGCTCTAAATTCATTGTTTTTTCCTGTTCTTTTAGTGAAATATTTACAGAAACATCTTGAACCCAAGGCTCTGCCTGCAGTTCTATGCCAATGACTTTTTTGTTGAAAAGTTTTTTTACAATCTGGGCTTTGCGCCAATAAGTTGTGGCCGGCAAAGGAAACTCAAAATAAAATCCAAGTTTATTTGTAATATGTACCCAGACTTTTCTGTAAGTTGTGACGCCCACAATATCTCCGGTTTTAGCGGCTTTAAGCCAAAAAGACTGCTCGCCGGAATCAGTAATAACCACTGGCCTTGTTGGATCCAAAGACTTTATCAGCTCAACTTCTTTTTTTATAAATTCCTCGTCATACCATGGGCAAATGCCAAATTTGAAAAAGGGTTCGTTTTCCGCCTGCCAAGCAATAACTGATTTTAAGCCCTTGTATCTTTCAACAGTTTTTTTGACATATTCTAAAATTTCTTTCTGCTGATTTTCTTTTGAAAGTCCTTTGGCCCATTCTGGCAAGTGGCATTCTGGCCATCTGCCCGTTTTCATCCCCACAACATAAATTATTTTGGCGCCGCGCTTTTCGGCTTCTTGTATTTGCCAATCAATGTCTTCAAAATAATATTTATCTCTGACGCCCTCAACCCAATCCCACTGGGTATGAAGTTTGATATTTTTTACTCCTAAATCCTGCAAAACTGCCAAATAGGCGCTTTTCCACTCAAGCCCCAAAGACTCTGCTCTCATCTGAGAAAAATTAACCCCCCAAATTATTTTTTCTTGTCTTGGCGCCTTAGCAATAAAAAAATAATATGCCATAAAGGCGACCAGCAAAACAGTAACTATTATGACTATTAGCATAGTTCTTTTCATTTATTTTGAGAAATTATTTTCTCAATGTTATAAGTTCCCATTTTTTCTATTTCCACAAAACCTTGCATAGCCATTTCAGCCAAATCTCCGCTATTTAAAATATCAAAAATCCATTCTTTGGCAAAAGCCGGATTCTCTTGCAGAACAGCCGCTCCAATATGCATTAGCCACCTTTTATTAAAATCCTCTTGCGAACCAATCGGCGGCTGGATAATTATTGGAATCCCCAAAGCCGCATAAAAAGAAAGTTCTGACGGCTTGGTCATTAAAATATCTGTTTTCCTTAGGGCTTTGTTAAATTTATCAAAGTAATCTTGCATATTGTGGCCGTAAAGCAAGTGCAACCAGCCATCTAACTTTAGCCCCCTTACTCTTTTTGAGAAATAATCTCTTAATTCCCCTCTTGTACCGACTGAAATTATAAATCTTAATTTTTTTTCTTTTATTTTTTCTATAAGATTGTTTATCATCTGAACGGCAATTTCTTTTTGAGCGCCCGCGCCGCCAATGGAAAACATTATGGTCAAAGGGTGGTCTGGCAAATTGGGGAGCTTACCTAAATAATTTTTAATTAAAGGCTTGTAAAGTTGCCTATAGTTGCCCTCTGGGTCAAGATTTAAAATGCGATACCCCAAATCTCTTTTTACAATTTCTAAATTTCTGCCGATATTTTCTTTGGGCAAAGGGTAGCCGCTTAAAATTATGTTTTCTGATTTTACGCCGTAAAGTTTTAGCCTATCTCTGGCCCATGTGCAGGGCGCAAGATATTTTATCCTGCTTTTTTCAGGATTTAAAGCAACCCATGCCCTTGAGATATCAGCGTCGCATATTACGCAATAGACTTCCCTCGGATGGTCATTATATTCGGCCATAAAAGCCGGCGTAAAAAAAGTTGAGATGACAGGCAATGGATTTTCTTTAAGTTTTTTTATTAAATCCCCGCCCCATCCTTTTTTGATAAAGGAAAATATGACTTTCAAACTAAAAGAGGACTTTGACAAATCTCTTTTTGGATAATAACCCAAAATTTTCTGGAAACTGTCCAAAAACAAAAAAAGAGCTATTCCTACGATAGGTATCCTCCTAAACCTTGAAATAAATTCATAAGAAGACTTGCTCTTTTCCCATATTTTTCTGTCTTTTTCGGGCATGCCTTCGTAATTATTGGCATTTATCACTCTTTTGCCCGAGGCAATGTCTCTTAAAGGATAAGCCGTTCTTTGGTGGCCATAACCCATGTCAGCGGCAATTACCCAAGCTTTGCCTTTTGGTTCTTTAATCATATTTTTGTATTATATCATTTTTTTCTTTTTCAATATATAATAGAAAAGTACAAAATTATTAAATTACCTTGAATTACGAAATGCTTTCGCAAGATTTTCTCTAAATTTTTAGCTAGAA
>CAYJVF010000021.1:0-8323 GCA_964373565.1 uncultured Candidatus Saccharibacteria bacterium | reverse complement strand
TTTACAGGTCTTTGGAAAAAACTTTGACAAATGATGAGGTCAATGTAATTCACGACAAAATTACCGAGAAGACGAAAGAGGAATTCGGGGCGGTGATTCGGTAAATTTTGTAAAAAAACTGGCAGTCTTGAAGGACTGCCAATGCGTTGATTTTTACCAATCTTTTGGTGGCTTGTCGAATGTTCCATCATCGAACATTACGTCGTCCCAACAGGTGCGGAGAAATTTGGCGAGCTCTTCGCGCGGTATTTGCATTTCGCGTGAAGCTCTCTCCATAATGTAGTCATCATCTACAGAATGTACTGCAAGAGGATGATTACCATCGCCAGTTCCGCCATAAAGCGACTTGTTAAATTGGCGAATCTTCTCCCACATTTTATCAAAGTACTCTCGGGTCATTTTCTCTCTCCTACTAATAGGCGAAGAAGGTTCTGTTATATATGCTGTTATACACCCATTGATGTTTCTTGTCAAGTCTTTTATTGATTTTGTGAATTTGGTAAAATTATTCTATGAATACAAAAAACGAATTAAAAAAGTTTATGAAGGCACGAAAGTATCTTGTTTGGTATGTAAAAAATCCGGAAGATTTAAGCGCGGAGTCAATCGTGGAACATACCTTAAATTACGGCGACTGGGATGATGTGCAGTTACTGATAAAAATCTTGGGGATGAAAAAAATAGCAGAAATTTTTACCAAACAAACTAGTAGAAATAGAACAAACTATCGGCCCGAAGTAAGCCATTATTTTAACCTATACTTTAAAGCACATGCATAAAGAAATTTTAACTAAAGAGCAGGTAGAGCTTTTGCCTTTCATTGCCAGTTTTTCAAAAAACTTTGGCTTAGTTGGCGGCACAGCAATCGCTTTACATATTGGCCATCGTGAATCCATTGATTTTGATATGTTTTCGTTAAAACCGTTTGGCAATGTCCAATTGAACCAGAAGATTGAAGATATAACGAAGATCGATAAGATTATTGTAAATAAAAAAAGAGAGTTCACTTGTTTAATTAAAGGCGTTAAAGTAACCTTTTTTTACTATCCGTTTCCTATAACTTTTAATCAGAAATTCGGTTATGAAATAAAATTGCCAGACCTCCTGAACTTGGCGGCGATGAAAGCATACGCTTTAGGTATGCGAGAGAAATGGAAAGACTATGTTGATTTGTATTTTATTATCAAAGACCATTATTCGGTTGAAGAAATAGCGAAAAAAGCAAAGGAAATTTTTCAAGATAAATTCAATGGCAGAATGTTTCGCAATCAATTAGCTTACTTTGAAGATATAGATTATTCGGAAGAAATTATTTGGATGAAAGGATTTGAAACTAGTGAGGAAGAAATTAAAAAAGCATTAACAGAATTTAGTTTGTCAAAAATATGAAAATAAATATTAAAGACGCGGACGAGGAAAAAAAGTCAAAACCGGCCATTAAAACTGCATTGGCTAAGGAAATAAAAAAAGAACTTTCCAACCATCCGACTTTGCTCAAGACAAGAAAGGCGGCTTTGGTGTTACCGGATAAATCGAAATCTGCTAAAGTCAAGCCTTGGGAAACGAAGGCTCTGCGAAAAACTGAAGTTGTGGAGCCCTTCGACGCGGCTCAAGGTAAAGAAAAACCAAAGTTGGAACCGATTGCCGAAAAAAAGACCAGAAAAGCAGGGGAGTATGGCGCTAAAGATATTCAAGTTTTAAAAGGTTTGGAACCAGTGCGTTTACGACCTGGAATGTATATCGGGTCAACCGGGCTGGACGGCTTGCACCATTTAATTTGGGAAGTAGTGGACAATTGTTTAGACGAAGCGATGGCGGGGTATGCCAAAGAAATTGGCATTACTCTTTTGCCAAATAATCGAGTGAGCGTTTCGGATGATGGCCGTGGAATTCCCGTTGAAAAGCATCCCGACACCGGTAAGTCAACGCTGGAAACCGTTTTAACAACTTTGCACGCCGGAGGAAAATTTGGCGGAGACGCGTACAAAGTTTCTGGGGGATTGCATGGCGTGGGAGTTTCGGTAGTTTGCGCATTATCTACTTTTATGGAAGCAGAAGTTCAAAGAGATGGCGGCGTTTACAAACAAGAATATTTCCGTGGCGCCCCAAAAGGCGCGGTAAAAAAAGTGGCTGACAGTAAAAAATCCGGCACTACCATTACCTTTGACGCCGACCCGCAAGTTTTTCCTGAAATAAAATACGATACTAAAAAAATCTTAAACCATGTGCGCCAACAAGCCTATTTGACTCGAGGAGTAAAAATTACTTTTAAAGACGAAAGAAAAAAAGAAGAGCTTTCTGAATATACTTTTTATTTTGAAGGCGGCGTGGGCAGTTTTGTAAAATTTTTGGTTTCTGGCAATACTCCCCGCCACCAAAATATTTTTTCCGTGGCAACTGCCAAAGACAATGTGGCTATTGAAGTTGCCCTTCAATACACCCAGGAAATGGAATGCACCGAACAGTCGTTTGCCAACAACATTTACACACCCGAAGGCGGCACTCATCTTTCGGGTTTTAGGTCTGCTTTAACTAGGTGCCTGAACGCCTATGCAAGGCGCGAGAATTTTTTAAAGGAAAAAGATGAGAATTTTTCCGGAGATGACGTACGCGAAGGTTTAACAGCCGTGGTATCGGTTAAAATTAGAAATCCGCAATTTGAGGGCCAAACTAAGGCAAAATTAGGCAACCCCGAAGCCAAGGGCGTGGTTGAAGATGCTGTGGCCGAAGCTTTGGCCGATTATTTGGAAAGAAATCCAACTGATGCCAGGGCAGTTATAGAAAATTGTATTTTGGCAACGAAAGCTCGATTGGCGGCAAAGGCGGCGCGTGCGACCGTATTAAGAAAAGGCGTGCTTGAAGGTTTAGCATTACCGGGGAAATTGGCGGATTGCTTGAGCAAAGACCCGGAAGAATCGGAATTATACATAGTTGAGGGCGACAGCGCGGGCGGCTCGAGCAAAATGGCGCGCGACAGAAGATTTCAAGCCATCTTGCCGTTGCGTGGAAAAATTTTGAATGTTGAGCGCGCCAGAATAGACAAAATGCTGGCAAACAAGGAAGTAAAAAACTTGATTATCGCGCTGGGCACGGCCATTGCCGAAGATTTTAGTTTGGAAAAACTGCGTTACCACCGCGTTATTATTATGACGGATGCCGATTCGGTCACGGCCGATACGCCGATTTTCCTTTACGATCAAGAAAAGGAGGAATTCTTTTTAGATACCGTAGGAGAGTTCATTAAAACCTGTCCGGATACGAAACGGTACAAGGTGCTCACCTACAACGAACGCACCAAAGAGAGGCAATTACAAGAAATTTATCAAACTATTAAACATCCCTTGAGAACCCCTTTGTACAAGATTACCACCGATGGCGGGTACTCAGTGAAGGTAACGAGCGATCATAGCGTATATGTCTACGAGAGGGGCAAAGCGATTACCAAAAAAGGGAATTTGGTTAAAAAAGGAAATCTGCTTATCTTCCCGAAATCATTGCCACGGCAAGAAAAAGAACAAACTATTGATTTACAGCAGGTGATATTGAGCACTAAGCCAAAAAATATTTCGTTAAGAATCGCCAAGGAGAATATCCAAGAGGTGCCCGATATTTCATGGTGCAACCTCAATCATTTCACTTGGACCAAACTGCAGAAACAAAGGGAAATGGCGGGCATCTCAAGGAAAAAGATGGGTGAATCCATCGGAATTTACGATAGGATAATCCAGCAGTGGGAGCAAAAAATTGACAACGTCATGCCCAGATTCCACCACCTGCAGGAATACCTTAGCGCTCTTGGAGTTAATGTAAAGAACGTGGCGTGCGATGTTTACATTCCCGTTCAGGCGTGGAATTTTGGCGCATTTCCGTCGTCTGCTCAATTCTACTACCAAAACCATACGCGAGCTTTGAAAACGAAGTTCATCATTAATGAAGACCTGGCGTATTTGCTTGGATTCTACCTCGGCGATGGATATGGCGCATTTGAGAAGGGAAGTCCCAATAGGTTTTCGCTATCTCTTGGTTCAGATAAAGTCGAGACATACATTCCTAGAATTTCACGCATCATCGAAAAGGAATTGGGGGCAAAACCAATTATGGAAAAAAGAAAGGCGGGGGATACGGTCGTGCATTTTCATTCTTTGGAATTCAAGCTTTTGCTTTCATCGCTAGGGCTCCTCTCTAAAAAGTGCCACGAAAAGTTTATTCCCAACATATTTTTCAACGTGCGCAAAGAAATTCAGGAGGCGCTTTTAGAAGGGTTGTTGCACAGCGACGGGTACATTACCGTAGCAAAAGATAAGAAAGGGAATTGGGGCAAAGCTATTTTCGGCTGGCATATTTCATCTGAAAAGTTGGCATTGGGAATTTTGACTATCTTGAGGCAGTTGGGCGCGTTTCCCATGTATTCAGTGCGAAGAAATAAAAATCATGTCAGGAACGGCGTGCTCTTTAAGTCAAATTTTAATTCGTACTCGGTCAATGTTTCTACGAGGGATTATCTAGTCCAAACATCAAAAATATGGAAGCGCCACAAGCACTCAGAGAAGTTGCATGGGTACCTTGCCGCGAAATTCAAAAAGAACTACAAAAAAGAAATGGTTGAAATTTCAGAAGACTTTATCGGCCTGAAAGTCGCACGTAGCGAACAGGTTACCCATCCTGCCGATAAATTCGTGTACGACTTTTCGGTAATAGGAGACCAGAATTTCATTGCCGGCAACGGCGGAATGCTTTTGCATAATACCGATGGAGCCCACATCAGAACACTGCTCTTAACTCTTTTTTACCGCTACTTTAAACCCATTATGGAAGCGGGCTATATTTATATTGCCCAGCCGCCGCTGTATAGAATCCAGACAGGAAAGACCATAAAATACGCTTACACCGACGATCAAAAAGAAAAGGTGCTCAAGGAAATCGGCAAAACCGGCGTCAATATCCAGCGCTATAAGGGTTTGGGCGAAATGAATGCTGAAGAATTATGGGAAACTACCATGAATCCCGAAAACAGGCTTTTGCTGAAAGTGGAAATTGAAGATGGCCACGAAGCCGACAAAACATTTGACATTTTAATGGGCGAAGAAGTGGAACCCCGCAAAAAATTCATCCAAACGCACGCGAAGTCTGTCAAAAATCTAGATATCTAATTATTCTATTGACTTTTAAATTGTTTCGGCTATTATTTAGTTAATAACAAAGAAATGGCCGAAAGGCTTTTTTTAAAGACTAAAATTATGATTTCAGTTCAAAAATCAGTTAAAAAAGTTCAATCTTTTTTTAAGGAAGTTTATATTGAATTAAGGAAAGTAAACTGGCTTTCAAGGAACCAAGTAATTAGATATACGCTGATTGTTTTGGCTTTGACAATTTTAACAGCCGCATTTTTGGGCGGATTAGATTATTTATTTTCTACAGCTCTAAAATCATTCATTCTTAAATAGTATCGATACCAATATACGAATTTACTAATAACCTTGAATTACGAAATGCTTTCGCAAGATTTTCTCTAAATTTTTAGCTAGAAATTGGATAGAATTTTATAGCGTAGCCAAAGGCTACGGTAGAAAATTATAGCGAATTTGTGGCAAAAATTTAGAGAAAAGATGCGAAAAGTCTTCTCCAACGAGCATTTCGTAATTCAAGGTAATAATACTAATAACGACGCATTCGTATAATTAGTATTCATTAGTATATATGCAAAGCATATAATGAATCGCTCGGTCGGATTGGGAAAATAAATTTTCCCATTCCTCCCTCGCTCATCATTATTAGCATCGATACTGCGAAGCGATGCCTAAGCAAGTCATAGAACAAGATAAAAATTGGTATGTTATTCATACCTATTCCGGATATGAAGACGCTGTTGCCAAGAATTTAAAACAGAGAATTGAAAGCCTTGGAATGGAGGACAAAATTTTTAATGTAATTGTTCCAAAGGAAAAAAAGATAAAAATAAAAAACGGAAAAAGAAAAACCGTTGAAGAAAAAATTTATCCGGGATATGTTTTAGTGGAAATGGTTGTTGACGACGAATCTTGGTATGTGGTAAGAAACACTCCAAGGGTGACAGGATTTTTGGGAGCGGGCACTACGCCTATTCCCGTATCTGCAACCGACATGGCTGGTTTGATGAAAAAAATGGAGGCAGGCGAGCCAGAATTTAAAGTTGAGTTTGGGGTTGGAGAAGCCATTAAAATCACCGATGGGCCGTTTAAAGGATTTGAAGGCAAGGTGTCTGAAATTGACCAAGTGCGGGGGAAGATTAAGGTGTTGGTTAGTATGTTTGGCAGAGACACGCCAGTTGAGCTCGACTCTTTACAGTTGAAGAAAGTTTCTTAATAGCGATCCTAATCTACGAATAGCATCCGAATCTACGAATATTAATTATTAGTAGATTAGAATGTGATTAGTAGATTAGTGTCGCAGGCAGAATGCCAAAAGAAATAAAAGCAGTGGTAAAAGTGCAAATTCAGGCAGGGAAGGCAAATCCCGCGCCTCCAATTGGGCCGGCTTTGGCTCCCCATGGTTTAAATATTGCTGAGTTTTGCCAAAAGTTTAATGAAGCAACAAAGGATAAAATGGGATATGTAATTCCGGTCGAGGTGACTATTTATAAAGACAGAAGTTACACCTTTAAATTAAAAACTCCGCTGGCTTCGGATTTATTAAAAAAAGCCGCGGGCATTGAAAAGGGCAGTGGCGAGCCCAATAAAAAAACAGCTGGAAAAATAACCAAAGCTCAATTAAAAGAAATCGCACAAATAAAAATGCCAGACTTAAATACGACAGACATAGAACAAGCGATGAAAGTAGTGGGTGGCACAGCAAAGAATATGGGCATCGAAGTAAAAAACTAGCCTCTCGGCTAGTTTTTTATTGCTCATGTTTTTACACAAAAGGGGTCGGCGGGGTCGGGGTATTTCCCCGTGGAGGAAAACAGCCCGCTGAAAGCGAGGCGTTAGAAACCGAGGGTTTCTAAGGAGCGAGCTTGTGAGCGACGAAAATATGGGAATCAAAGTAGAGAGCTAATTTTAAAAAGGCCGCGCGAAGCGCGGCCTTTTAAGTTGCTTTTTTGTTTTACAGCAAGTAGAATATATAAAATCTATGAGTAATGAAAAAATAATAAAAATCAAACGATTTGATAAAGAAATTCCTCTGCCAGAACATAAAACAAAAGATGCGGCGGCATTTGATTTATATGCCAGGATAAGCGTGGAAATTCCGTCCAAAGAATACAAATATGTTCCACTAAATGTAGCTGTCCAAACACCCGCCGGATACTTTTTACTTTTGGTGGCGCGAAGCTCAACCCATAAAAAAGGATTGTGGATGGCAAATGGCATAGGTATTGGAGACCCCGATTTTTCGGGAGATGGCGACGAATATAATGCTGTGTATTATAATTTTACCGACAAACCGGTTGTGGTGGAAAAAGGTGAACGGATTGCCCAGGGACTAATTGTGGCAAGGGAGAATATAAAATGGCAGGAAGTTGATGTGATGGAAAATAAAACAAGAGGAGGATGGGGGACAACAGGGAAATAAATAGTATCGATACCAATATACTAATTTACTAATGATACAAATATCTAAAAATTAGTATTTTATTAGTATAATTAGTATTCATTCGTATATTAGCATCGATACCGAGAAGCTATGGCTAAAGGAAAATTTGTAGTTATAGAAGGATTAGATGGTTCGGGCAAAAGCGCCCAAGTAGACCTTTTAGTAAGTTTTTTAAAAAATTTGGGGAAGGATGTGATTGTAACAAAAGAGCCAACAAATGATTCGGAGGCTGGTAGAAAAATAAAACAAGTATTAAAAAAAGAAATTACCATTGAAAATCCGTTGGAACTTCAAAAATTATATGTTGAAGACAGAAAAGAGCATTTGGAAAATAAGGTAATCCCTGCATTAATAGAAGGAAAATATGTAATTTCAAGCAGATATTATTTTTCAACATTTGCTTATGGTGGAGCAGATGGTTTAGATTTAGATTATCTTATTCAATTAAATAAAGATTTTTTAAAACCCGATATTACATTTATTATAGATGTATCATCTGAAAGTTGTATAAAAAGAATTGAGCAAAGGGGCCAAGAAAAAGAGTATTTTGAAGAGTTGGAAAAATTAAAGAAAATAGGAAATTTTTATAAAAAGTTTCCTGCAATGTTTGAAAATGTTATGCTGATTAACGGTGAAAAAGCAATCTCAGAAGTTTTTGAAGAAATTAAAAAAGAAGTAATTAAAATTTTATAATGGAACCAGAAAAATTTGAGCCGATTTTTGAAGATTTGGGTTTTAGCGAGGAAGATAAGCA
>CAYJVF010000020.1:0-8393 GCA_964373565.1 uncultured Candidatus Saccharibacteria bacterium | reverse complement strand
CCGCAATTTTTTGCCCCCTGTTCGTTCCGAGCCCCGCTTAGCGGGGCGAGGAAATTCCGCCGTGCCCGTCCGTAGCCTTAGCGAAGGAGGGTTCGAGCTATTTTTAGAATACTCCGCATTGCGTAAAATAAAGTATTTAGGGAGTCCCACCCCTTCTGTCGGGAAATTATTATTAACATTTTAAAATATGATTTATATGACAGTGAAAGTTTTAATCGCATTATTTTTGGTCGGACTATTGGCCGCGCTATTAGTGGGCGCTTGGCGCGCTTGGCAGGCGCAACATCCTCCTATAAACGTATTTGAAGGTTGGCAGAAAATAACAAGTGATGAAATGAATATTGGTTTTCTGGTTCCTAAAGATTGGGAATATGAGCCAACAAATCGTTCGCCCCAAGACCAAATTATGTATGCAGGGCCAAACGGCCAATACCTTGCTGTTCGTCGCGGAAAAAAGTTTGAAAATCAAAATGAAAACATAAACATTAATCAAACTCTTACTCGGTTTGATGCCAATAGGGAATTAAATTTTAAAGAAGGTTATTCATCAAAAATTACGGTGCGTGAAAGTGCGCCAGTTATCGTAAGTGATTGGTCTGGTGTCCGTCGCATAGAAAGCCATAGTAATCAGTATGAGCCAGAAGAAATTGTGACCTATATAAACGCATACGGATATAATTATTCTATTTCCACATGGCGCAGGGAAGGAGAAATGAAAAAACCTGTCAAAACAGTCACGCCAGAGGATATTGCACTTCATAAAAGAATTGAGAGTACTGTGCAAATTTGGAAATATATAGATGTGCGCACACCACATGCTACTGACGAAAAGAAAAAATAACATCCATACTCTAACTTTCGCGATCGCGAAAGTTAGAGTATGGTAGAAAATATAGAGTATTGATAATGCAGAAAATAATTTATCCGAAAGTTTATGAATGTCTTTGAGAGATTTCTTTATGTATTTTTTTATTATTTTAATGTTGGTATTCGTCAAAATTTCACTGGCGCTTTTGCTTATGGCGTTGCTGTTGGCGCTTTTTCGTACTTGGCAAATGACAAAAGAACCGAACGGCAAAGTATTTTTACGGTCAAAATTGCCGAATCCAAAGCCAGAAGGATTTTATCGTGGCAGTACGGGATTTTCCGCCAGAGGCAGATCCGCCTTGGGCGGAAAAACTTCCTGGCTCGGCAAAAAATTTGACTCCAATAATGAAACTGGCGTCAATATAATGAAAGATAAAAAAAGTCGGCAATTTGAGAAATACCCGTTTAAAACTTATGTTGGCAGCGGGTTATTTGATAAAAGTTTATTTGTGTTAAAAATTGATTATAATGTGAAAGGCAATCCATTTTGGATGAGGTGCATTTTAGATGAAATTGTGGAAATTAAGCCCAATGAATATTTGGGCAAAATGCACATAAGGATTATCCCGGGATTTCCTTTTAGTTTTTTGTACTTTAATTTAAAGAAATGAGCATTATTTTATCAAAAACGGATTATATCCTTTATCGAGAGTGCCCCAAGAATGTCTGGCTTAAAATACATAAGCCAGAGGTTTACTCTGAAGCGGAATTATCAGAATTCGAAAAGCGGATTATTGAAACGGGAAATGAGGTTGAATTAGTGGCTCGGCAGTTATTCCCGACAGGATTTTTAATTGAAGGGAGGGGAGAGTCTTCGCGACAAAAAACCCAAGAATTATTATCAAAAAAAACCGAAGTTTTATTTCAAGCAGAATTTTTAAAAGATAATTTTCTCGCGGCCGTTGACATTTTAGAATACAACCAAGACGACGGCACTTACAATATCTACGAGGTAAAATCCACCACCGATGTTGATAAAAAAACTCACTATCACGACTTGGCATTTCAGGTTAATTTACTCCAAATGTGCGGGTTAAAAATAAAAAAGGCGCATCTTGTCCATTTAAATACAGAATACGCAAGGCAGGGGGAGTTAGAAATAGTTAAGCTTTTTAAAATTGCAGATTTGACAGAATTAATTTCCCAAATCAAAGAAAATGTTTTGCAAGAGATGCATTCGGCTCTGCAATATTTGTCTGGCGAAAATGAGCCGGTCGGCTACTGTAGTTGTATATATAAGGGAAGGTCAGCCCATTGTTCCACATTCGCTTACTCAAATGCCAAAGTGCCAGATTATGGCGTGCACGATCTTTCAAGAATAGGCGCCAGCAAAGGAAAACTTCAGGCATTAGTGGATGTTGGAATTTTTAAATTAGAAGATATTTCAGAAGATTTTATTGCCACTCTTTCTTTGCCCCAGAAAAACCAAATTTTATCTTATGTTAAAAATCAGATTCTAATTGATAAAACAAAGATAAAAGAAGAGTTAGATTCTCTTATTTTTCCTCTTCATTTTTTAGATTATGAAACTTTTCCAGCGGCAATTCCAAGGTTTGACGGATTCTCTCCCTATCAGCAAATTCCTTTTCAGTATTCACTTTATATTTTAGATAATCCCGGCGCTCAATTAAGGCACTTTGAATTTATTTTTACAGAAAAAGAAGATCCAAGCAGGGAATTCGCCAAATCTTTGCAAAAGAACATTGAAAAGCGGGGCTCAATAATTGTTTGGAGCAAGGCCTTTGAATGTAAAATAAATGAAGAATTGGCTAAAAGAAATTTTAAGTTTAAGGAATTTATTGATACCATCAATGCTCGGGTATATGACTTAATGGAAATTTTTGGAAAGCAATATTATGTGCATAAAGATTTTAAGGGGCGCATTTCTATAAAAAACATACTGCCAGTTTTGGCTCCCGAATTATCTTACAAAAATTTAGAAATCCAAGAAGGGGGAACGGCTTCCCAAAAATGGAATGAAGCCGTTTTTGCTGAAAGCGATACAAAAGAAAAAATTATTCGGGCGCTCAAAGAATATTGCAAGTTGGACACAAAGGCAATGCACTCAATCTGGGAGCACTTGATTGAAGTAGTTAGTTAAAGGTGTATAATTAATGTCAAATATCAAAAATCAAATATCAAATATCAAAATTTTAATTTTTGAATTTTAATATTTAATTTTTGATTTTACTACTATGGACGAAACAAAAACAATAGAAATTTCGCAAAAGTTATTCATGCTTTTGGGGGCGTTTTTAGCGGTTGTTGCAATCTCTATGATTGGAACGGTTGTTTATCAATTCCGTAATTTGCCCGAAAGCTATCCTCGGGAAATTTCTGTAACGGGAGAGGGCAGGGCTTATGGAAAGCCCGATGTAGTCACAATTGCGTTGGGCGCTTATACGGAGGCGGAAAAAAGCCAAGATGCCGTGAGTAAGAATAACCAAATTATGGACGCAGTTATAAAATCCGTTAAAGAAATGGGAGTTAAGGATGAAGACATTAAAACAACAATGTATAACTTAAATCCCTTGTATGACTACGCAAAGCCGGAGATTATGCCAATGTATTATCCGCCTTACCCTGATCAAAAAAGGAAGATAACAAGTTATTCATTAGACCAGCAGATTGAAGTGAAAATAAGGGATTTTACTAAAATAAATGAAATTTTAGACAGGGCGACTGAAAATGGCGCCAATATCGTAGGTTCCCTATACTTTACCGTTGATGATATGGAAAAGATAAGAAGTCAAGCTCGTCAACAAGCCATTGAACAAGCCAAAGAAAAAGCAGCTTCTCTTACAAATCAGTCTGGGTTGCAGATCGTAAAACTGCTGAATATTTATGAGGGATACTATGGGGGCGGAATGCCTTACGGATGTGGCTTGGGATGCGGTGGATTAAATCAGTCTGCTGATGCCTCTTATGCCAAAGCTCCCCAAATTCAGCCGGGACAAACGGAAGTAAGCACAACGGTAACGCTGATTTATCGCGTCAGGTAATATATGGAAGATTGCATTTTTTGCAAAATAGCGAGAGATGAAGCCCCTTCTTTTAAGATTTATGAAGACGAAGATACGTTGGCGTTTTTGGATATTAAGCCGTTTACTAATGGGCATTGTTTGGTGATTACCAAAAAACATTTTGAAAATATATTTGACATCAGCGAAGATGTTTTGCCAAAAGTTTTCATTACGGCAAAAAAAATTGCAGAAAAAGTAAAAAATACTTTGCTGGCTGACGGAATTCGCCTTTTGCAATCCAATGGCAAAGAAGCGGGGCAGGAAGTGATGCATTTTCATTTGCATATTATTCCAAGATATAAAAACGACGGACTATCGGCCAACCCTACGGCCACCTTGCATCTTCCTATGGCGGATTTTGAAGAGCTCAAGAATCTGGCAGAAAAAATAAAAATGTGAAACAAAAAACCGGCCCCCGCCGGTTTTTGGTTGCAAGTATTGACTTATTGCCACTAAAGTGATATATAATAACCATTCTCTTTTTCTTGAGAATCACCCATGGGCAGTGGGTGAACCAGTTCTTTCTTTTTGGGAGATGTCATGAGCAGTGACAAATTGTTCGCACGCGCATTCCGACTTCTGGCTTCGCTCCTCCATCTGATTTTGGAGAACAAGAACAAACGCGATCTTGAAATGACCTGCGCCGCGCTTCAAAAACTGGTTTTTGACCAGACGATCTACCCGACCCACAAAAACTGGAAGGGGATTGGCGAGCTGAAACATCGTGGCTTGATGTTTTTTATCGCCGGTCTTACCGAAGATCAGATTAAGAGTTCTCTGGGCCAAAGTCTGGCTGTGCTTTTTCCGCAATGCTTTTCTGAAAAACCAATGGGCCCTATTCCGTGGTCGCATTTTCTGGATTGCGCCGCAGCAAATCCCAAAAATCCCGAGAGCGATGTTATGTTGGTAAGAAGAAACCCGATCTCGGAGAGTAGGGTGCTTGAAAAGATTGATGGTTGTCCGCCCTGCAAAACCTATTTGGTTTCAGAAAAGTCGCTTCAAGAACATCCAACCGGATTTGTCTGGCCCAGAAATCTCTGCTCGGATGTTGAAGTGGGCGCAAAAATTCAAATCGACGATGATTGTTGGTGGCAAGTGGTTGAGCATCAAAAGAGAGACGGGTTTGATGAAATCACCGTCATGCCCGCCGGCTCAATTGACTTTTACGCCTAACCGACAAATTCTTCAAAGCCCCGAGCGCTTGCGCAACTCGGGGTTATTTTTTTACGCTAAGTTTGCTTTTTAGCTATTTTTTTGGCATAATGACCCTGAAAATCCCAAATCACAAATCACAAATCACAAACGGGTTTTTAGTTTTGAAATTAGGAATTGGGTATTATTTGTAATTTGTATATTGTAATTTGTGATTTAAGCCCGTGGATTCCCAAATTGAAGAAGTAAAAAATAAACTGAACATTTTGGATGTCGTTGGCGGCTATATGAAGCTGACCAAAACGGGCATCAATTACCGGGGAATCTGTCCTTTTCACGCAGAAAAAACACCTTCTTTTTTTGTTTCCCCATCAAGACAGACATGGCATTGTTTCGGATGCGGGGCTGGTTTTTCCATCTTTGACTTTGTGATGAAAATTGAGGGAGTAGAATTCGGGGACGCCCTGAAAATTTTAGCCCGCAAGGCCGGCGTTGAGTTAAAAAGGGAAAACCCTCAACTAAGAACAGAAAGACAAAGGCTTTATGAAATCTGCGAATTAGCCACGAGGTTTTTTGAAAAGCAATTATTTGCCGGGGAAGTTGGAAAATCAGCCAAAGATTATTTATTGAAAAGAGGCATAACGGAAGATTCAATAAAAAAATGGCGAGTAGGATACTCGCCTGATATTTGGCAAGGTTTAACCGAATTTTTAATTGGCAAGGGGTATCAACGAGAAGAAATTATAAAAGCTGGGCTGGCTATTGAAAAAGAGGGCGCAAAGGGGAACTCATACGACCGCTTTCGCGGCAGGATTATTTTTCCGGTGTTTGACTTAAATTCGCAGGTGGTTGGCTTTGGGGGGAGGGTGTTTTCCGCCAGAGGCGGATCCGCCTTCGGCGGAAAACAAGCCGAACAAAATACTGCAAAATATATTAACACTCCCCAAACAATGCTTTACGATAAATCAGCGACTCTTTACGGATTAAATAATGCCAAATTGTCTGTTAGAAAACAAAATCAGTGCGTTGTGACAGAGGGCTATACCGATGTGATAATGTGCCACCAAGCGGGCTTTGAAAATACGGTGGCAGCTTCCGGTACTGCTTTAACCGAAAGGCATCTTAATATTTTAAAAAGATATTCTGAAAATTTGGTTTTGGCTTTTGATGCCGACCCGGCCGGAGATTCTGCCACCAAAAGGGGAATATCAATGGCGCAGGAAATGGGCTTTAACATAAAAATAGTGGAAAGTTATGGGTTGAAAGGTGAAAAGTCTGACCCGGCCGATATTATTTTAAAAGACCCTAAAATCTGGCAAGAGTCCGTTGAAAAATCAAGGTCAATAATGGATTATTATTTTGCTTTTGCCTTAGATAATTTCAATAAAACTTTACCCGAAGGCAAAAAAGAAATTTCAAAAATAATTTTGCCTGCCATTAAATCAATTAAAAATAAAATAGAGCAGTCCCATTGGATTCAAAAATTAGCAGAAGCAATTTCAACCAAAGAAGACGCGATTTTAGAAGAATTGGCAAAATTATCAGCCTCCAAAAATTATGCGATAGGCGCCGAAAAAAATGATAGGCAAGTTGAAAAAGAAAATTTGGGCACAGAAGGCAGAAGGCAGTTAATAGAAGAAAAAATTATTTCTTTGATTTTAAAAAATCCAAATAACGCAAATTTACTGGAAGAATCGCATTACCCCCTTTTTTCAGATAAAATTGGAGCATTTTTAAGAGAAATAAAGGTTTTTTTGGCGAAGAGTGTTTTAAATGATGGAGAGCTTCACCCGGTCAAATCCGCTGAAGGCGGTGTTTGGCCAAAGGCGGGACAATTTGATCGGGTAAAGGAAGATTTTAAAGAAATTTTCAGCAATTCTCTTTCCGATTCCCAACAAGATGCGGAATTTAAAAATTTAATGGCCGCCCTTGCTTTAAGAGCCGATATGGACTATCAAGAAGACGGCGAGGCGGAAATGAAACTCTGTCTTTCTCAATTAAAAAGCGTAGATTTAAAAGACAGGCTTAATAAAATTTCAGAGCAGGTTAAAAAGGCTGAAGATTTAAAAGACCAAACAAAGGCCAAAGAACTGATTGAAGAATTTCATAATTTATCAAAGCAGTTGTAAATATGCCAAAGAAGAAAAAGAAAACCATCAAAAAAGCTGTCAGAAAAAGGCAAAAACCCCATAAGCTGAAAAAGTTCAGAAAGTCCAAAAAACAAAAAACGGTAAAAGTCACCAAAGAGCAGATTTCTGAACTTTTGAAAAAGGGGCAAGAAAGGGGTTTTATTACCACCTCGGAAGTTTTATATTATATGCCCAACGTGGAAAGCAATATCAAGGAATTGGAAAATATTTATGATTTGCTAAAAGAAAACGGAGTGGAAATAAAAGAGGTCAGGGAATTTTTACAAATAGGAAATCCAAAAGAAAAAAAACAGAAAAAAATCATTTTGGGAAAAATTGACCCTATTCAAATGTATTTAAAAGAAATCGGGCGCTCAAGTTTTTTGTCGGCTAAAGAGGAAAAGGAGCTGGCAAAACGCATTGAACACGGTGATGAGGAAGCTAAAAACAAACTGGCCTTGGCCAATTTAAGGCTCGTGGTTTCCATTGCCAAAAAATATGTCGGGCGTTCTCCCAATTTAACTTTGCTTGACTTGATACAAGAAGGAAATCTGGGACTCTTTAAAGCTGTTAAAAAGTTTGACTGGAGAAGAGGTTATAAATTTTCAACTTACGCCACTTGGTGGATTCGCCAATCTATCACTCGGGCTTTGGCCGATCAGGCAAGGACAATCAGGATTCCCGTGCACATGATTGAAACAATTTCAAAATATACAAAAATCCGCAGGTCCTTATTGCAAGAGCTTGGTCGTGAGCCATTGGCAGAAGAAATTGCGGCTGAAATGGGTTTGGAAGTTGACAAAGTTCATCACATTAGAAAAATTGCCCAAAAAGCGGTTTCTTTGGAAACTCCCATTGGCGAAGACAAAGACAAACAAGATAGCGTTTTGGCCGAGTTTATAAAAGACGATAAAACCGTAGCCCCCAACACAGAAGCTTCAAGGAAATTATTAAAAGAAAGGCTTGGAGAAATTTCTTCCGACCTTACCCAAAGAGAGCTGAAAATTTTGGCTATGAGGTTTGGCTTAGACGATGGCGTTATGCATACACTTGAAGAAACCGGAGCGGAATTCGGCGTAACAAGGGAGAGAATCAGGCAAATTCAGGCAAAAGCTTTAGAAAAACTAAGAAAGCATCATGAATTGAGGAAGGTGAAGGACTACTATTAGCTCTGAATTACGAAACTCCCGTTTGAAACCACTTTTCAGGTCTTTTCTCTAAA
>CAYJVF010000019.1:7201-8660 GCA_964373565.1 uncultured Candidatus Saccharibacteria bacterium | reverse complement strand
GGAGATATCTATAAACTTGCAGACAAGTTTTAGATATCTCCGGCCACAGATGGGGTCGGGAAGATTGGGTATCTTCCCGTGAAGGAAACTACGAGCCACAGCGAGTATCAGAAACCGTGGGTTTCTGAGGAGCGAAGCGACGCGGGGGATATTTATAAACTTGCCGATAAGTTCTAAATAATGATAAAATGAAAAAATATGGTAAAAGTTGACCAAAAAAAAATTGAAGAGATATTAAGCAGGGGAGTGGAGGAAGTTATTGATATAGAGCATTTAAAGAAAAAACTTCTTTCAGGAAAAAAATTACGAATTAAGCTGGGCATTGACCCAACCAGCCCCAATATTCACATTGGGCGCGCGATACCTTTGCTTAAGTTGCGCGACTTTCAAAACCTTGGCCACAAGGTGGTTTTGATTATTGGAGACTTCACGGGAATCATTGGCGACACTTCAGACAAAGAAGGCGAGCGCCCAATGCTTTCTGAAAAAACGATTAAAGAAAATATGAAAACCTATGCTAAGCAAGCCGGAAAAGTTTTGGATATGAGAAAATGCGAAGTGAAGTATAATTCACGATGGCTTAAAAAATTAGGATTTGTGGAAATTGGCCGGATGGCCCAAATGTTTGGCCTTCACGAATTTGAAACCCGAGAAAATGTTAGCAAGAGGCTATCGGCGGGCAAGCGAGTTTCTTTACGCGAACTATTATATCCGATTATGCAAGGATATGACTCGGTGGCGGTAAAAGCCGATGTGGAACTGGGAGGAACCGACCAGCGATTTAATTTATTGGCTGGTAGAGATATTCAAAAGCATTACGGACAAGAATCGCAAGATATTATGACAAATCCATTACTTGAGGGCACAGACGGCCGAAAAATGAGCTCAAGTTGGGGTAATGCGATAAATTTACTTGATTCGGCTGATGAAATGTATGGAAAAACTATGTCTTTGCCCGATAATTTAATTGTAAAATATTTTACATTAGTAACGCGCGTGCCGTTGGCGGAAATTGAAGAAATAATGGCCAAATCCCTGCCCAACGGCAGGCAGGCGCGAGACCAAAAGGCTTTGCTGGCAAAAGAAATTGTGAAAATGTATTATGGTCAAAAGGCCGCTACGGAAGCGGCGGAAAATTTTATCAAAATTTTCCGCCGGCACGAAACGCCAAAAGAAATTCCGGTTTTTGAAACCTCGCGCCTAAAATACCCAATTTTAGACTTATTATGCGACAGCGGAATGGCAAAATCAAAAAATGATGCCAAGAGGGTAATTGAAGGCGGAGGCGTCCAAATCGAAATTACAAATAACAAATCACAAATTACAAACTGGCGGGAAGAGATAAAAATAGAAGACGGGATGATTATAAAGTTTGGAAAACGAAAGTTTGTGAAAATTAAATTAAAATGAAAATTGTAAAAGAAAAAATTGAAATTTCAGAATTGGCTAAATTTTTAGT
>CAYJVF010000019.1:0-7101 GCA_964373565.1 uncultured Candidatus Saccharibacteria bacterium | reverse complement strand
AAATGAAAATTGTAAAAGAAAAAATTGAAATTTCAGAATTGGCTAAATTTTTAGTAAAGGCGAAAAAGAACACCTACGCGAGCAACGGAGAAGGTGGTGAGAGAAAGCTTGAGAATGGTGGCAGGGAATTAATTTACGAAGATAGCGGATATAAATATATAGATACGTATTTTGGATTTAGTCCGTTTATTGGTCAAGAAATTGTTTCAAAAAATGGAGAAGTTATTTGGGTTATGAATTATTGGGGATTAATTTATAAAGATATTGTAAGTCCAAAAGAAATTTATACATTTTTAAAGAAGGCATTGATGCAACCTGATCCACTGGTGCCGTTGCGAGGACCAGAGAAATTTGAAGAAGGGGAATTTCAGTATTCTAATATTGGAGGAGGTGCGATTGAAACGTATTTTCAACACGTGGAGACAATATTTTACAGGGGAGAACGAGTATTCGAATTACAGTGCCATGGCGGCGTACCTAAAAATTAATCGACAGCATATTTTAACTATTATGGAAACTAAAAAAATAATTTTAACCTCGAGATTGGCGCAACAAATGCAGGATGATATTTATTACAGTATGTCATTCGAAAAGAAATGGAGGTTGTTTGCTAAAGTTAATGATAGGGTTTGCAAAATAGCGATAGAAAAAACCCGTTTAAAATATCCAAATCTTGACCGCATTTCTCTTGTTAAAGAATTTCATAAGCAATTCGATTTAACAAGAGACTATTACGATAATTTGTTTAATAAATTATTTCAAGAAGAATTAGAGCTGGTATATGGAAAATCACTTTTCTAAAAATTTTGATATGTGGAACGAACTTAAGAAAAGTTTACATACTCGCGATGAGAAAATTTTATTTCACGAAAGGGAAGTATGGTGGTGTTCTGTGGGAATCAATATTGGTTTTGAGGAAGATGGCAAGAATAAGTTTTTTGAGAGGCCGGCTTTAATAGTTAAGAAATTCAGCAGGGATGTACTGTGGATGTTGCCACTTACCAGATCGAATAAAGTAAATAAGTATCATTACAGAATATCGCAAGGCGATGAGCACGATTCTGTGGTAATATTATCCCAGTTAAGGTTAATCAGCAGTAAAAGATTATTAAGAAAAATGAGAATGATTAAGGAGTCAGAATTTAAGGAAATTACCGAAAAAGTTAAGCAATTTCTGGGGTAGAAAATCGAAAACCCCCTTGCGGGGGTTTTCTCGGAGGCCGAAGCCATTTATGCCTCTATTATAGCAAATCAAAATGCCCTGTCAATAGCAAAAGTTTTATGGAATATAATTACCCTAAAAAATTATTCTGGAAATGGGTCGTATTCTACATAATAATAGGCGCGCTTGCCTACGGCGCCGCGTATTATTTTTTTATCGTCAGAGTTGCGGCAAAATATTTTAAATAAAAAATGGAAAGAATACATATAAATAAGGTTAAAGAAAATTTGGGCTCTAAGATTAAAATTGCCGGGTTTGTGCAGACTATCCGCGACCAGGGGAGCATTAAGTTTTTAATGATTCGGGATATTTCTGGGATTATTCAGGTTGTTGTTACCAAAAGCAAACCTGAAGTTTTGGCAGAGTCTAAAAAATTAACTTACGAATCCGTTGTGGAAATTACAGGTTTGGCAAAAGAGGAAAAACAGGCGCCCGGCGGTTTTGAGGTTGAAGCCGAAAATATTGAAATTTTATCTTTGTCTGACCCAAAATTGCCGATTCCTGTTTTGGAAAAGGGAAGCCAAGAGGAAGCCGAACAGGCAAAACGGCTTGACTGGCGCTGGATTGATTTAAGAAAACCGCAAAATACTTTGGTTTTCAAAGTTTGGACGGCAATGGAATCGGCTTTTCGCCAATATTGGACAGAAAATAATTATATTGAAATTCACTCGCCAAAGTTAATTTCTACTGCTTCGGAATCGGGCGCAGAAGTTTTTGAGGTAAAATATTTTGATAAAAAGGCCTATCTTGCTCAATCTCCGCAATTTTATAAGCAAATGGCAATGGCTGGCGGGTTTGAAAAAGTTTTTGAAGTGGGACCCGTGTTTCGCGCAGAGCCTTCATTTACCTCCCGCCACGCCACTGAATTTACAGGATACGACGCTGAAATTTCTTACATAAATTCTCATTATGACGTGATGGCCGAAGAGGAAAAAACCATTGAATTTGCAATAAGAAAAGTTAAAGAAAAATATGGGGATGAAATCAAAAATGTTTTTGGCAAAGAAATTATTGTTCCTGCCCTGCCTTTCCCTAAAATTTCAATGAAAGAAGCTAAAGAAATTTTGGCAAGCAGGGGGATCAAAAGCGAAAAAAGTGGCGACTTACCGCCAGAAGAAGAACGGGCTATTTGTGATTATGTAAAAGAAAAATATAACCATCAGTTTGTTTTTATAACCGAATATCCTGCATCCGTGCGTCCTTTTTACCATATGAGAGACGAAAAAGATAAAACTTTAACCAAAAGTTTTGACCTTTTACAAGACGGATTAGAAATTACCACCGGGGCGCAGAGAGAACATCGGTACAATGTGCTGCTCAAACAAGCTAAAGAAAAAAAGATGAAAATAAAAAATATTCAGTTTTATCTCAATTTTTTCAAATACGGATGTCCTCCGCATGGAGGATTTGGCATGGGCCCCAATAGAATGATTATGAAGCTTCTTGGAATTGACAATGTAAGAGATGCCTCTTTTGCGTACAGGGGAGTTAAAAGGTTAGAGCCATAAATCATGATTTTTAGAAAAAGAAAAGTTTTTAAGCCAAATCGTTCAAAATATGATTTAGCAGCCAAGTTTTTATTGTCTTTATTTGTTGCTGTTTTAGCTTCTTTATCCATATTTTCAAATTCAGATTATTTTTTGCGTAAAGCGGGTGTGAGAAATACTTACCAAGCATCAGTTTATAATGTGGTTAAAGCGCGCGATTTTGAGCAAAGCAAAGAACAAATAAAGCCGCCGCCAGTTGTATTAATAGAAGAAGACCCCGATAAAATTTATGCCAAGTCTGCCTTGTCCGTTGAATTTAACGAAGAATCAGAGAAAATATTATTCAGCCAAAATGAAAATGAAGTACTGCCCATTGCCAGCCTGACAAAACTAATGACGGCATTGATAGTTTTAGAAAACTACGATTTAAATCAGGAAATAACCATAAGTTCAAAGGTAATGGAAATTGAAGGAGTGCAAGGGGTTTTAAAAGAAGGGGAAATACTGACTACGGAAAATCTTTTATATATAATGTTAATGGAGTCAAGCAATCGCGCGGCTTACGCTTTATCTGAGTTAATGGGCAATGATAATTTTATAGAGCTAATGAATAAAAAGGCCAAAGAATTAGGCCTCAAAAATACCAATTTTAAAGATGCGACCGGGCTTGATGAAAATTCATATTCAACGGCCAAAGACTTATACAATCTTTCAAAATATCTTTTTATAAATCAGCCTCTTTTCTCAAATATAACAAGCTTTGATGAATATTATCTTTATTTAAATAACGGCTCGTTACATCATAAATTGGAAAATACAAATAAGCTTTTAGGGGAAATTCCAAATATTATCGGAGGCAAAACGGGTTTTACTTTAAGGGCAAAGGGTTGCTTTATTGCAATTCAAAAAAAGTATATAAGCGGGTCGTATGTAATTCATATTGTTTTGGGCGCCGATGACAGAGAAAAGCAGATTAGAAAATTAATCAGTCTAACAGAAAATTAAAATTATAGAAAATTATGGAATTAGTTGCCTTTAATTTAATAAAAGTACTGGGGGTATCGTCTGTGGCCTCGGTTATGGCAATTTTAATCAGTCCTCTGCTGATAAATTTTTTATATAAGCATAAACTTTGGAAAAAAACAGCCAGAATAAAAGCTATTTCCGGAGAAGATGCGGTTATTTTTAACTCGCTTCACAAGGAAAGAGAAACAAAGGTGCCAAGGATGGGAGGACTTTTAATTATGATTGCCACAGTTTTTGTGGCAGGTCTTTTTTGGCTTTTGTCGTTTTTATTTCCAGATTCACAGTTGGCGGGATTAAATTTTGTTTCAAGAAGCCAAACATGGCTGCCGTTATTTACTTTTGTTGTAGCCGGATTGTTCGGCCTTTTAGATGACTTTTTAGTCGTTTCCAATTTGGGAAAATACATTGGCGGAGGATTGGATTTTAAAAAAAGGCTTTTAATGGTGGCTTTAATAGGACTTGCTGGCGCTATGTGGTTTTTTTACAAATTGGAATGGGACATTATTACAATCCCCCTAATTGGCACTTTTTCTATCGGCATTTGGTACATTCCAATTTTTATTTTAGTGATGATTGCTTGCTGGGCGGGTGGAATTGTTGATGGATTAGACGGTCTTTCGGGCGGAACTTTCGCTTCAATTTTCGGAGCTTTTTCCATCATTGCTTTCTTACAAGGTAAGACCGATTTGGCAACTTTTTGCGCCGTTATTGTTGGCACTTTATTTGCTTTTCTATGGTTTAATATCCCGCCGGCAAGGTTTTACATGACGGAAGTGGGAATTCTAGCTCTTACAACAACGCTATCAGTAGTTGCTTTTTTAACAGATTCTATTTTTGTTTTGCCTATTATAGCCGGGATTTTGGTAATGGAAGTGGGGTCTGTAATTCTGCAATTATTATCAAAAAAGTTCAGAGGCAAAAAAATATTTTTATCAACTCCCATACACCACCACTTTGAAGCCATCGGCTGGCCGGCTTATAAAGTCACTATGAGATTTTGGGTTATTGGAGTAATATTAGCTGTTATCGGCGTAGTGATTAAGTTATTGGGTTGAAAAAACGTTAATTATATAGTATTAAATAATAAAAAGTTCTAAATTATGGCAGAAAAAAAACCAGAAAGTTCTTCCGACAAACCAAAAGAAAAAAAACCTCGGCGCCGTCAAAAAGATAGCGGCGAGATTTTAGGGAAAGAAAAAAGAGGCAGTTTGCTTGCCAAAGAAAGCGAGGAAAAAAGAATTAAAATTGAAAATGAAGAAAAAGAACGGAAAATAGAAAAAGAGAGGAAGGAAAAAGAGGCCGCTGAAATGGCAGAGTTTCAGAGACAGGTACAAGAGGAATTTAAAAAAAGTGAAGAAGACGGCGCAGATACCGAAGAAATGGACATGCAGTTTTCAGATGCTGAAAACGACAAAGAAAATAGTAAAAAAATCAAGGAAACGTTGGCGCTGTCAATAAAAGAAGCAAAAAACTTTGAAGAACTTTTAGAAGCATTAAAAGACCACCCAGAATTAAAAGATAGAGTGATTTATGCGAGAGATGGGCTTTTTGACCTTTTAGAATCGGGGGAGAAAGATAATGAGACAATTAAAAATACGCTTGATTCTGGCGATTTATTTTTAAGTATTCAGATGCCGGAGTTAAAAGAAAAACTGATGAGATTATTAAAAAAAGAAACCGGTTTTTATCAAGAAGAATCTTATAAACAAGATGTAAGCGATCTGCCTTTGGGGCCAGATAAAGAAAATCCGGACCAACCCAAAAAAGAAGAATATGGAAAAAAGAATCTTTGGTCTGCCGGGAAATCTGCCGGGAAATTCGTAGGAGGCATAGCTGGCGCGGCTTCAGTTGGCTTATTAAAAGGGCTCTGGAAGACCATTAAGTTAGAATCAAAGGTTCTTTGGGACGAGGTTATATCAAAAGTTATGCCCGGTGAATTTTTTAGTAAAATAAAAGAGGCCTATAAATACATCAGAGGAGATAAACAAGAAAAGTAGACATGATTTTAAAAAACAAAAAGATATATTATGGATTGGGGTTATTTTTTCTTGCCCTCTTGATTTTTACGGTCGGTTTTGTTGTGGGAGCCAATCAAGTTGTCTGTAAGGCTTACAAGCCAGAGCAAATAGACTTTTCGTTATTCTGGGATGCTTACAATAAACTTTCTGAAAAATTTATTGACCCGTCAAAAATAAATAACCAAGATATAATTTACGGGGCAATTGCCGGAATGACCAAAAGCCTTCAAGATCCCTATACGACTTTTTTTGATCCCAAAGAAGCTAAAATTTTTCAGGAAGACCTTTCTGGGTCTTTTGACGGGATTGGCGCAGAAATCGGCATTAAAAAAGACCAGCTTACAATCATAGCGCCATTGCCAGACAGTCCCGCCCAAAGAGCCGGGATTAAAGCGGGCGACCAAATAATAGAGATTGACGGCAAAAGCGCTTTTGATATGTCTATCGAAGAAGCCGTCAGTTTGATACGGGGTAAGAAAGGCACTAAAGTTGTTTTGACAATTTTTAGAGACGGTTGGAAACAGGCTCAAGATATCACGGTATCAAGAGACACTATTAAAATAAAATCAGTGGAGTGGAAGCTTGTTGCCTCGCTAAGCGAAGCTGACGGGGAAGAAAATGATATCGCTTACCTGAAAGTCTATAATTTTGATGAAGCTTTGATTTATGACTTTAACAAGATTGCATATAAAATTTTAGACAGCGGAGCCAAGGGAATAATTTTGGATTTAAGAAACAACCCCGGAGGATTTCTTGAAGTCAGTTTGGATTTTGCAGGGTGGTTTTTAAAAAGCGGACAAGTCATTACAATTGAAGATTTCGGAGAAAAAAAAGAAAAAAAAGAATACAAAGCCAATGGAAACGGAATATTTGCCAACTATCAAACTGTTATTTTAATAGACGGGGGAACGGCTTCGGCATCTGAAATTTTGGCAGGGGCGTTAAAAGACAACCGAGGCGTAAAATTAATAGGAGAAAAGTCTTTCGGCAAAGGTTCGGTGCAAGAACTGACAGAGCTTCAAGATAAAAGTTCATTTTTAAAAATTACAATTGCCAAATGGCTGACCCCGAAAGGAACCTCAATTTCTGAAGTGGGATTGAATCCTGATTTTAAAATTGAGACAACCCAGAAAGATTTAGATGGCAATAACGACCCCCAACTTCAAAAAGCCCTTGAAATAATCAAAGACTTACATTAAAATACCAGATGTGGTAAATTCTAATCAATAGACCTGTTGCGAAATAAGAATCTACTGTTCCGATTTTATCGAGAATCCCGTATCAATTTAATGCAATTAAATTTATCGGGACAATAATTTTTCAACTTAGCGAAGCTAAATTTCAAAAT
>CAYJVF010000018.1:0-8958 GCA_964373565.1 uncultured Candidatus Saccharibacteria bacterium | reverse complement strand
CGGACATTCATCTGTCCCAAAACTACGCTCCAGCGTACTTTTGGGACACGAACAATTAGGGCGGTATTAAAATTAAGGCAAAATAAAAAATCAACGAGGACCCTCCTCGTTGATTTTTTATTTTTATTTTACTGCTTGGTCTGCTCTCACCCTCCCCCATCCATAATCTTTGTCTTTGCCGATTCTTCCTAAATCTTTAGCCGTGGTAAACAAGTTATTTTCCACTTGGCTTTGCGTATAGTCAGGATGCGCGCTTTTTATAAGCGCCACTACACCGGCAATCATGGGAGTTGCCATGCTGGTGCCGCTCCAAGAAGCGTAAGAAATCCCCAATATCGTAGAATAAATGCTGACTCCGGGGGCTGAAATATCAACTGCATCACCTCGTCCGGAAAAATTTGCCACCCTGTCTTTGTTGTTGACCGCGCCGACGGTTGTCGCATAACTGATGCATCCGGGGATGGAAACCCCGGAGTTTCCGCTATTTCCCGACGCCGAAACCACGGCCACATTCTTTGAAACTGCGTATTTTATGGCATTAGTCAGGTCGGGCAAAACGTTATCGCAGAATTTTCCATAAAGATAAGGATATCCGGTGCCTAAACTCAAATTAATGGCGTCAACTCCAAAGTCATCTTGAGTGCCGTATGTTAAATCTGCGCCGTCAACCGCCCAATATATGCCGGCAACCACGTCAGAAAAATAACCTCCGCCATTTTTATCTAAAACTTTGCCGACTAAAATTTTGGCATCGGGCGCCACTCCTTTTGATTTTGAATCAACAATGCCGTCTGAAGTGATAATGCCGGCCACATGACTGCCGTGTCCGTTATCGTCTACGGGATCTTCATCGTCATTTACAAAATCTTTACCTCCCAAATAACTTGAAGATAGCTCCGGATGCAAATAATTATAACCCGTGTCAAGCACAGCCACCCTTCGCCCCACGCCCGTATTGCCATCAATATGAACAATATTGGCGCCGATTTGAGAGTTGGAGCTTTCGCTATTTATGAAAAAACGGTTTGCGAATTCGTTTTTAAAATCTAAGGCAAAAACTTTTACATCTTCTTGCAAAGATAAAGACTCGGCAACTTCTTTTGGGCAATTGAGGGATTTTAATGTTTTGGTTTCACTTGCTATGGTGCATCCAAAAGAAAGCGCTTCGCTTATTTCTTCGGGACTGCGGGCAATAACTCTTTTAAAAATCTCTTGGCTTGAAACATTTTTTTGCAACATATTCTGAAGATTTCTAAAATCTATAGCCTCTGCGGTTTTGATAGACGCAAAAACAGCCGCCAATAAAAATGCCAATAATATGTATCTTGAAAAATGCATAATATATTATTTCATTATAGAGCTTGCCGATAAATCATGTCAAGCCCCGATTTTCTATTACGGAATTATTTTAAACCATATATATTTCTGTTTTTCTTGTAGGGTCAAAACCTACCATTTGAGCCTCTCCGCTTAATATCTTTTCAAAAGATTCGCAGGCAAAGCATTTTTTTCCTTTCCATGGGCAAGCAAACTCATTTTTTTGACGAGCAAATTTAATTTTTAAGGCTTCTTTTAAAACTTTTTCTTTTGAAATAGAAATGTCGGGCAAATTAACGGGAGTCGGCTCGTCGTTTCTATCCACATACCAATAATAAGCCCCCGAAATTTTTCTTTTCTGCAAATTATTAAGCAGTAAAGTGTAAATAGGGAGCTGGAGAGAATTTTCCTTTTCATCGTTTTTTCCGGTTTTAAAATCAATAATTTTAATGGAGTCATCTTCTGGCACATATTCTAACCAATCAATCTTGCCTGACAAAATAATATTGTCTTCTTCTGACAGAAAAAAATTCGGCGGCATATTATTAGCGCTTTCTTTTAATTTAATGGCTTTATTTTTGAGGGGTCCGGGATTTTTTTGGACTCTCTCTATCATTTTTTCAGCTCTTTCCTTCATTTCCCCCTCTTCTTGGTCGTTTTTAAAACCGCCAATTTTTCCTGAAACTTTTTTCCAATTTTCTTGAAATGCGTCCATCAAAGGTTTTATAAATCTTTCTTGAACTTTGTAATTTAAAAGACCTTCCAAAGTTTCATGGACGGCAATTCCCAGCGACAGATGCGGATTGGTAATATTTATTTTGTTTCCTCTTTCATTTCTGTAAATGTTTCTTAAAAAATAAGCCCGCGGGCATTTTAAAAAGTCATTTATAGAAGAATGGGAAACCCAGACAGCGCTGTATTTATCTTGGGTCATAAAATTATTTTACGATACTGCCGGGAGTAATTTCTTTATCCGGATTAAGCATTACCGGGCCGTTGTCATCGGCGCAAAGCATCATTCCCTCGCTTTCAAGTTCGCCCATTTTTTTAGCTTCCAAATTAAAAACAAACGGGCAAAACTTTCCAATTAAATTTTCTGGCTCGTAAAATTTAGCAATTCCGGCTAAAATTTGGCGGCTCTCGCCTCCGAAGTCAACTTGCATTTTTAGAAGTTTATTTGAATCAGCTATTTTTTCGGCCTGTAATATTTTGCCGATTCTAATATCAACTTTTTTGAAATCTTCAAAAGATATTTTTTCCATTTTTTTTCACAATTGAGGCTATGAATTTTTTTGTTGCGTCATACATTACCGGCAATTCCAAATAGTCGATTATAATTGCCACAAAAGCAAGCCAAGCAGGCAAAATGGTGGCTGATTCAACTCCTAAAAAAATACTTTCCACAAATTCGTCTGATATCCAAAAAATATGAAGCCATTGAGTATTGAGCAATAAAAGGAAAAATAAATCTTTCTTATTGAACCCCTGTCTTAAAGAATAAACATAAAGAATAGAAGTTGAAATAATGGCCGGAATTTCTAAATAATCAACAAAAATAATGACAAACTGCCAAAAATCATTGGGATTAAAAAGCGAAAATCCAGCCAACCTGTAAGAAACCACATGAGTTGTTAACCAGTAAAGATGTATTATTTGAAGTAAAAAAACACCAGCCGTTATACCCGAATAAAGGCTGTACCTTTTTTGATATTTACTCCAAAAAGTTTTTAAAAAATCCAAAATTCTTTAGCTGAATAATTGAAAACGAAGCGCTAATTTTTTCCGGAACGAGCGCCAAAAATATGCTTCGCATATTTTTGGCCTTTTCATTGGGGCGTCGTTTGCATACTAAAATCGCTGATAATTTTAATTATTTTATCATCTCCTTTTAGGGGCTCGCCTCGACCGTCAGTATTGCTGGTGGCAATATAGATATTGTTTTGCGAATCTTTTACAACGGCGCGAATTCTGCCGAATTGGCCCAAAAAATTCTCTCTAAAATCTTTAACATTTTCAACATCAACCAAAACCTCATACAAAGCCTGACCCTTTAACCCCCCAAAATATAATTTTCCGTTTAAAAAAATTAACCCGGCCGGCGCCCAAGTTTTTGTTGGACCAGAGTGAATTACGGGCAAACGCATCCCCTCTTTTATTTCATCGCCCTGAATGAGTGGCCAACCGTAATTATTGCCTTTTTTAATAAGATTTAATTCGTCAAAACCCGACAAAACTCCCGACCTTCCGTGTTCTGTTGCCCAAAGATTTCCGCTGGTGTCCCAACCAATACCCTGAACATTACGATGGCCTAACGAAAAAATCGAATTATCAAATGGGTTATCTTTTGGAATTTTCCCATCGTCTGCCACTCTTAAAATTTTTCCGGCCAAAGAATTTTTATCTTGGGCTAATTGGGAATTTTGGGCATCGCCCGTTGTAATATACAAATATCCGTCTGGGCCGAAAGATATTCTACCTCCATTGTGGTTTTGAGAGCCAGGGATATCATCAAGTATTATCTTTTTATTTTTTAAAGAATCTTGAGAGAAAACATATCTTTCAACTTTATTTTTCATTAAATCATTTTCTTTATAAGTTAAATAGAGGTACAAAAAATTATTTTCCTGAAAGTTAGGGTGCAATGCCATGCCCAAAAGGCCTCCTTCGCCCACAGAGCTCACCCCTTCAACCGGAATTCTTTTTATATTTCCATTGACAATTATTGCCAGATCCCCCGCCCTTTCGGTCGCTAAAAGCCTGCCATCGGGCAAGAAAGCTATTTCCCAAGGGATTTTTAAACCTTCAGCGATTACCTGAAAGCTGTTTTTTAATTCAATCTGCTGTTTTTGATTTTCTTCTAAAATAGTGGCGACATCTTCGGCAAAATCTTCAAATAAAAATCCGCTGCTAAAAATCGCGTAAGAAAAAATTACAATTATAAATATCAAAATAGAGATGGTTAAAATAACTTTTTTCATATTTTTATTTCTAAATATTAGACCTGTTGCTTAATAACTTTGAATTACGAAATGGACAATAAAAAGAATATTTCTTGTCTTTTCCGAGACGGGCGATCCGGCAAAGCCGGCCTCGCTCGCGTCTTAACCAAAATTTAGAGAAAAGACCCGAAACTTGCTTTCCAAAGGGCATTTCGTAATTCAAAGTAAATTAACGCATTAATTTACTACTGATTCTCATTTGATTAAGACCTACATTTCCCTCTTCGTGCCTGATATTTTCGCCTGTCAGTTTAATAAACGCCTCTTTTAATCTGCTTGCGCCGGCTTTTTTGATTATTTCTTCAATCGTTCCTTCAACTAAAATTTTCCCGCGATCAATAATGGCAACCTTTTTAGCTATCCTTTCCACTTCTTCCATGTGGTGAGTTGTAAAAAATATAGTAACATTTTCCTGCTTATTTAAATTGTTTATGTAAGTCCAAATATGATTTCTAGTTTGAGGGTCAAGACCTATGGTTGGTTCGTCTAAAAATAAAACTTTGGGATGATGCAAGAGTCCCCTTGCAATTTCCAGCCTGCGCTTCATTCCGCCTGAAAAATTTTTAACAAAAGAATCTTTTCTGTCGTAAAGCTCAACTAATTTTAAAAGGTCTGCGATTCTCTGCCGATATAGAGACTTTTTAAGTCCGTATAAAATAGCGTGAAACTGCATATTTTCAAAAGCAGTTAACTCGTTATCTAAACTGGGATCTTGAAAAACAATTCCAAAAGATTTTCTGGTATCTAATGGATTTTCTTTGACATTATGGCCATTTAAAAAAATTTCTCCTTTGGTCGGAGTCAAAAGAGTTGTCAACATTTTAATGGTAGTGGTTTTTTCTGCCCCATTGGGTCCCAAAAAAGCAAAAATATCACCGGCCTCCACTTTTAATGAAATACTATCAACGGCTGTAAAACCTCCGTATTTTTTAGTAACGTTTTTAATTTCTATCACGGATTGATTATAATCTAAAATGAAGGGGGAGTAAATGTTATAAGCGAGGCGGAAATGAAAAGATGTTTATTCTGCGAGCGGGTAATATTTACTCTAAACCCGTGCGTTGTGGCGCACGGATGCGGGGTTTTATTTAGCGAGCTGGAAAAGATTATATCTGCGAGTTCGGAGAGTTTGGAGGATTTGGGGGTTTTAAGGGGTTTGGAGGGTTTGGAGAAACCGGCCAATTTGGTATTGTTGGTTGACTTGGCGGGTTAGGAGAATTTTGCTGCTTCCTATTTTCCCACCAATAATAAATTATGATAGCCAAAATTATCAAAGTCAACAAAAGCCACCAAAGATTGTCTAAAATCCATCCCATAAGCCATTCGCCCCAGCCGCTGCCAAAAAGTGCCGCCGGCTGGACCAAATCTGAAAGTTGAGGCTCCTGCCCCTCTCCTGTTTCTTCTAAATTAATATCCTGCTCCCCTGCCACAGCGGGTTCTTGCGTTTCTGAAATTGGTCCGCCAATTCCACTAAACTGTTCTTCGCCCTGTCCTAACCTAGCAACCGGATTGAAAATAACCGTTGTAGTTAATTGATATTCATTGCTGAATGCCAATGGAGATTGGGAAATCACCCTAAAGTAATAAGTTGTATTCTCATTTAACCCGCTTAAAGTAACAATGTGAGAAGTTGTTTTTGAATTAAGGTCAACTTGCTCTGACGATTGCGCGTAGCCATAGCTTGGTGGATTTGGAAAGTTATTGCTAAGATTCATTGGTTTAGCTTGGTCTTTTTGCGAATAGACGGCATAACCTGAAGATGGCAGATTGGTTTCAAAATAAACTATTGCCGAAAACCAAGTAACGCTTAAAACCCTAACAGAAGATTCAACAATGCTTAGTGTCCCAGCAAAACCGGCATTTGAATTATCGCTTCCGCCACCGCCTCCCCCGCCGCCACCGCTGATTGTTGCCACAGATGGCTGAATATCATTATTGGTAATTATGCAAATTTCTTCTTGACCATCGGCTATCTGAAGATTCTGGCAATTTTCGTAGAAAACAGCGTATCCTTCAAACGCATTTTCGGTTACAGTATGTATGCCGGCAGAAACGGTTAAATTATTTTGGCCGTCTGATTCTAAGGCAACGGACGCTCCCCCATTAACTTTAAATGAAAAGTCCCCTGCCGTTTTCGTCCCTCCGTTATCGTTAATGACTACTTTTTTAACAATAAGGCTGCCTTTTAGCGTATTGGTTATGATGCAAGTTGAAATTTCTTCTTTTAAAACTTCAATTTGGCCATTTTCATCGCAGTCTCCGCTGAATTCTACGGCATAACCAGTCGGTTCTCCTGTTTCACTTATAACATAAGACCCCATTGGCAAAATATATGTTGTGCCTTCGCCGCTTTGGCCATCTTGCGGACTATCTTTGACTTCATCTCCTTCGGACTTTATATGTATTTGCCAGCTAGCCGGAGATTCTTCGCTCCCCTTTACATCTTTTATAACAACCAAATTTCCCATTTGGCGCTCATTAACAAAAGTGCAAACCACTTCCTGTCCGTTTTCAACTGAAAATTGTATTCCATTTTCTGATTCTTCGCCCGTGCCCCCATTTTGACTTTCGCAAGATACTGCAGAAATGGTCCATCCTTGGGATGCAACTTCTGAAACATTGTAGGTGCCCGAGTCAAGTTCTATGGAGGTTTGTCCGACCCCCGCATTAGTGATTACTTTTGCATCGGCGCCAATATTTGATATTTCAAACACAAAAATACCATTATGATTTTCATTGCCAGTCTCCTTTTTAATTGTCAATTTTGCTGGAATATCGTCATTGGTGATAGTACAAACCCATGATTTCTGTTCTAAAAGATTTACTTGTCCGTTTGTCAAAGTTTGCCCATCAGTGCAAATCAGACTTGTCTGCTCGTAGCCTTTGGGCAAAATTTCTTCTACAAAATAGTTGCCCGGGTCAAGCATTTCTGCTTGTCCGTTTTCAACTGAAATTTGCCCTTGTCCTTGGCGTGTCAAAAAAATATTAAAATCATCTGGACTAAGCTGGCCGGAATCATCATTTATAACTTTCTTTATGACGGTTATTGCTCCATTGCCTTCTTTAATATCGCTATTTGTAATGATGCAGGTTAAGCTTTCGTCAGAAGATATTGAGCCGAAACAATCCCTTGAAACTGACATTGCATAGCCTGCGGGGCCGGTTTCGCTAATAGAAAAATTACCCGGATCCAATGTAATTGCCGTCCCGTTTGAGTTTCCGGAAAAAGAACTTGAAGAAACATTATTTCCCTGGACTTTGATTGTAAAATCTTCAGACGAAGCTTCGCCTAATCCAAAAGAGTTGCTGACGATTTTCTTTACCAAAAGAACCGCCCTTTTTTGCCGGTTAGCAATTATAAGAGCAGCAGATTGCCCTGACTCTATGGTTATTTGAGCTCCATCGTCAGCATTTTCGTTGCCATCTTGAGAGAAAGAAATAAATTCGTAGTTATCGTTTAAAATTTCTGAAACTGTATATGTTCCAGAAGATAAATTTTCAAAAATATACGGCTGATTTTCAAAAATACTTTGCGCATCTTGGTTGTTTAAGCTAACTTGAAAAACCTGATTATCTGTTACTTCTTGCCCGCTGGGGCTAAGAACATTTTTATAAACCGTAATTGAACCTCTTTTTGTATTTGTAATCTGGCATTCTGTTGTTTGGCCTGAAATTACCTCTATGTCATCACATGTACTTTCAAAAATGTCCCACCCTTCTTGAGGCACTTCCTCTATCGCGTAGCTTCCCGGCTGTAAATTGGTTAAAGTATGTACTCCCAAGCCATTTTTAGTCTCTATCTCAAATGTCCTAACGTCCGACCCCTGAAAATTGAATGTCCCATCGCCTCCTATGGTATTCTTAGTTGCCTTTATTGACCCTGTACCAAAAGATAAGTTATCTGTTATTAAAATACCATCTACCCGGAAATCTTCTGTACTGCTATCTGTTTGAGTTCTAAATTTAAGAAGAAATAAAGTATCATTAAAACCCGTATTTGAAAATGATTCCTGGAAACTCCATTTATTCTCTAATAAGGAATGTGTTTTTAGGGTGGTCCATCCAAAATTATCATTACAAGTCCCGCTGTTTGCGGGCTTAAATTCAACAATTCCCTTGTCGTTGCTTTCGGTTGGAATATCTCCCCTCCAATAGTAAGAAATGAAAACGGAATTATGTCCTTGCATATTAAATTCTCGGCAGATATATCCATCTTCTCCTCCTATTTGGGCATATCTGCCACCGTCCGGACTTTTGGTATGGGAGTTTGAGGAATGTTTTTCAGCGCTGTCCCCGCCCTCTATCCAAGAAGGGTCTTCATTAAAAGTTGTGTCCGTACCACCTGTCCCAAAACCATCATAAAATATATTGGTTGCGGCAAAGGCAAAACGAAAATTAAGAAAAATCAAAACTAAAGATAATGTGATTAAACCAAAAAACTTTAAACCAAAATTATTGTCCCATAGTTGTCCCAGCCCCAAAATGGTTTTCATATTTTTACTATTTTTTTAATTTTACTATTAAAGAACATACTAATTACTTTGAATTACCAAATGCCAGTATTACTGCAAGTTTCAGGTCTTTGCTCCAAATTTGGGTCAAAAATCCGCTATAATTTTTTCCCGTAGCCTCTGGCTACGAT